>DAHZDR010000433.1 GCA_027403435.1 Deltaproteobacteria bacterium | reverse complement strand
CCAACTTCCACTCCTTCCTCAGGGACGGCTCGACCACGCCATGCCCACACCAGTTTGACGTTAGCTCAATCCGCACGCCGCTCCAAATCACCCGTCAGGCGCTCTTTTCCGCCCCCTCCGGCTCCGCGGCCGCCTGCGCGTCCTCGACCCACAACAGCTTATGATAATCGAACCGCGAGCCTTCGATAATGTTGAACTTAACAATCGCAAAGTACGGCGACAGATCGAAATCCCGCGGCGTAATCAGCGTGGACGCCACCCGTCGCATCAGCCCCTGTGGCGCCGCCTCGCCGCTCCGCCGCCGCCAACTCAATCCGAAGGCCAGGCGGGGCCGCGGCGGCACGAAATCCGGCGGCAACGGCTCGATCAGCGGCACGATCGGAAAACGCACCCGCGCGAAGCCCTCGGCAATCAGGCTCGAACAGATCAGCCGCGTCGGATTGGTGCTGCCAAATTCCAGCGCCTGGCGCCTCAGCCGCGCAGGCACCATGCTGACCGGCAGGAAGTAACGCGCGAGGTCGAACAGATTACGCAGGTCATATTGCTTGCCGACATTGCCCAGCGCGTATTCAACCACCGTCCGCTGATCCGCCGGCGTCAGCCCCCACGGCCGGCATACCCGTATATTGAAGTCGCGATATTTCGCGAGCGGCGTCAATATCACTCCGCTGTTGACCAGCGCTTCGACCAGCAGATGATCGGCGTCGGCGCCGAAGCGTTCGCGCAGCGACGGATCGCGCCTCACCGCTTCGTCGCCGACGTACAGCGCCGCATGCGACCAGGAGCTTTGCGTCAGATACTTGATTACTTCGCTGATCCGCTCGTCGCCCTCGACCAGCAGCACGTCGCCTTTGCGAATCACCCGCCGCAATTGCGCCATGTCGTTGGGAAACGCCAGCGCGTACCCGGCGACCGGCTTGGACAACAAATCCGCCGTGAACCTTACGAGCCGGTTCAGTACGAAGGCGATCGGATGGCGCCAGACGCTTTCGGGCACGTTAACTCAGGCCTCGCCCGCCCGCGCCGCGCGCGGCTGGACGGTGCGACCCTCTCCACGCTCTCGAAATCATACCAAGACCGCGCCCAGTCGAAAAAGCGCCGGCGTTGACCAGCCGCCCGCGCGCGGCGTCAGCCCTTGAACGCGCCCACGATACCGTAAAACGGCAGAATAATCGTCCGCTGATGCGGATCGTCCGTTTGGATCGCAATCCGCCCGCGCAGGGCGCCGTCAGGCGAATTAGGCCGCAACTCGATCGTGATTTTATATTCCTTGCCCGGCGTAATCGGTTTTATCGCCGCCGCCACGCCGAGGTTGTCGCTGCTGACGCCGATCACCTTGACCGGCCGCGCGCCGGTGTTGATCAGCCGCGCGTATTGCACGACCCCCTGATGATGCCGCACCACGCCGAACGACACCTGCACCGGCCTGAGCGCAAGATCGCCCCGCACCACGCCGAACACCGTCACCTCGACCGGAGTGCGGCTGGTCGCAATTTTGACCATATCGTCGAAACCGCCCGCCGGCATCGTTTTCAGCAGCGTGACCGTCAGGATCGCGCCCGGTTTGCCGTCCGTCCGCGGCGCCAGCCCCGCCTGAATATTGCGGTTGGCGTTGCTCACCGAAATCACCTTGAAATTGCGATCCGCCACCAACGGACTAATCGTCACCTGCCGGCTAATCTCGGTTCCATGCTTGACCGCGCCAAAGTCAACGTCCGCCGGATTGGCCTCGACCGGCTGGCGGATATCGCCTGTAAGCGTGAACACTATTGACGGCGCCTTGGGATCGTTGGTGGCGACGGTAATCGTGCGCGTGGTCGGACCATGCTCGAAGCGCGTGTCCAGACTGGCGGTGATTGCCGACGTTTCGCCGGGCGCCACGTTGGTTTTCGTCGGCTTGGCCGCCGTGCATCCGCACGACGTAATCACCGCGCCGATTACCAGCGGCGCCGCTCCGGCGTTGCGGATTTTGAAGATGTGAACGACCGGCTTGCCGCCGATCACCGTGCCGAAATCATAGGTGCGCGCGGCGGCGAGCGCGCGCGGCGCGCCCGCGTCCGACGCAGCCGGCATGCCCAGATCGATCGTCGCCGGCGCGGACGCCGCGGCTGACGACGCCCCGCCTTGCGTCAATCCGCCGCCTTGCAAATCGCCCGCTTGCGCAGCGGCAAGTCCGGCGCCGCCAATCGCGATCGCGGCGGCCAGCGCGATTCGCCCCAGCCATCCGCCGCCCCGATACTCGCTTGCCCGCTTCATCCGTTGGCCACGCCGCGCAGCGGCGCGGCCACGGCCGCCGGCGCGCCCTCGTACCGCTTGAGAAAATCCGTCGCGAATTCGCCGCGCACGAAATCGGCGTCATCAAGTATTTTCAGATGCAACGGGATGTTGGTTTTGATTCCGTCGATCAGATACTCGCGCAGCGCCGCCTTGGCCCGCGCGATCGCGCGGCTCCTGTCGTCCGCGTGCACGATCAGCTTCGCGATCAGCGGGTCGTAATGCACCGGCACGCGATAGCCGTCGTACAAAGCCGTCTCGACCCGCACCCCCAGCCCACCCGGCGAATGATGATTCGTCACCACCCCCGGCGACGGCAGATGCGTATCCGGATCCTCCGCGTACACGCGCATCTCGATTGACGAACCCGCGATCTCCACCTGCTTTTGCCTGATTCCGAGCGGTTCGCCCGTCGCAATCCGGATACTCTCCTGAACCAGGTCGGTCGCCGTCACCATCTCGGTGACGCCGTGTTCGACCTGGATTCGCGTGTTCATCTCGATAAAATAAAATTGCTCGTCGGCGGTGAGCAGGAACTCAACCGTGCCGACGTTCGAGTAGCCGACCACCTGCGCGGCCCGCACCGCCGCTTTGCCCATCCGCTCCCGCAACCGCTTGGTCATCACCGGACACGGCGCCTCTTCCAGCACCTTCTGATGGCGCCGCTGGATCGAGCAGTCGCGCTCGCCCAAATGGATCGCGTTGCGATGGTTGTCGGCCAGAATCTGGAATTCAACGTGCCGCGCCCGCTCCAGATACTTTTCCAGGTACATCGTGCGCGAGCCGAACGCCGCCTCGCTCTCGGCCCGCGCCAGCGGAAAAAAACGCGTCAGCTCCTGCCCGTCGCGCGCAATCCGCATCCCCTTGCCGCCGCCGCCCGCCGCCGCCTTGATCAGCACCGGAAAGCCGAGCCGCCGGGCGTCTTCCTGCGCGTCGCGCAGCTCCGTCACGCCCGTGCCCGCGCTGCCCGGCAACACCGGCACGCCCGCGCGCTGCATGATCCGGCGCGCCCGCGGCTTGTCGCCCATCAGCCGGATATGGCGCGCGCGCGGCCCGACGAAGGTCACGCCCGAACGCTTGCAGGCCTCGGCGAAATCGCCGTTCTCGGAAAGAAAACCGTAGCCCGGATGGACCGCGTCGGCGCCATAGGTCAGCACCGTGCTGACAATCGCCGGAATATTGAGATAGCTGTCTTCGGCCGCCGGCGGACCAATACATACCGCCTCGTCCGCCATCCGCACATGCAGGGCGTCCTTGTCCGCGGTCGAATAGATCGCGATCGTGCGGATTCCCAGCTCGCGGCAAGCCCGGATTATCCGGATTGCGATCGTGCCGCGATTCGCCACCAGCAGTTTTTTGAACATCGCCATGAGTCTCCCGTCCGCGCGCCGCCGCCACGCTATCCGACTTCGAGCACCATCAGCGGTTGTCCATACTCGACCGGCTGGCCATTCTCGCACAGGATTTTCACGATCCGCCCGCCGGCCTCCGCCTCAATCTCGTTCATCATCTTCATCGCCTCGATGATG
>DAHZDR010000423.1 GCA_027403435.1 Deltaproteobacteria bacterium | reverse complement strand
GCTGGAGCGCTGAGCTGATTCCAGAAAGCTCCGTTATGGTCCACGGCGGTCGCCGCCATCCCAACCCCACAGATGGCGAGCGCGCCCGCCATCACCCCCGCGATAAACTGCTTCATCAGATGCGCCCCTCCGGGGCGGCGCTGTTAATCACCGCTTAATGTATCAGAATCGCAAATAACGTTAAATATTGCAGCGCACGCATGACTAAGCGGAGCCGCCCGGCCGCCTGCGTCCGGACGCGAACCGAAACGGCAAATGCGCTAGGATGGCCCTCGGCCACAGCTCGTCATGTCGATTTTTACTCAGGTTCTGGAATTTATCGAGTCGCCGCGGGACGAACGCTTCGAGCAGCTTGCGCTTGAGGTATTTAGCTATCAATACGCCAACGTGGCCGTCTATCGCGCCTATTGTCAGAGCATGGGCGCCACGCCCGCTACCGTGCGCACGCTGGCGGAAGTTCCCTACGCAAGCACCGTGGCGTTCAAATATGCCAAAATCGTCAATTCCGCGCATAACGCCACTGACGGCCTGACCTTTATGACGAGCGGCACGACCAAGGGTTTCGGCGCACGCGGGCGCCACCATGTGCCCCGGCCGGAGCTTTATCGCGCCGCCGCAATCGCCCATCTCAGGCGCATGATGTTCCCCGACGGCGCGCGGATGGCGATGCTGGCGATGCATCCGACAGCCGATTTGATGCCGGAATCGTCGCTGGCGCGGATGCTTAGCTGGTGTATCGAGGAGTTCGGCGCCGGGCCGATCCGCCGCGTGGCCACGCGCGAGGGGGTCGATACGGCGGGCGCGGCGCAATTCCTCGCGGCCGCCGCCGAACGCGGCGAGCCGGTATGTATCCTGGGCACGACCGCCGCGTTCGCCGCGCTGTTCGAGCGGCTGCGCGGGCGCGGCGAGCGGCCGCGGCTCGCGTCCGGCTCGCGGCTCATGGATACCGGCGGAGCCAAAGGGCAGACCACGCCGCTCAGCGCCGAAGCCGTGATCGCGGGCGCGCGCGATCTGCTCGGCGTCGCGCCGGCCCTCGCGATCAACGAGTACGGCATGACGGAGTTGTGCTCGCAGCTATACGACGCCACGCCTTTCAATTACCCCGGCGCGGAGGCCGCGGCGGAATCGCGGATTAAGATCGCGCCGCCGTGGCTCAAGCCGGTCGCGCTCGATCCGCTGACGATGCGGCCGGTGGCGCCAGGCGCGGTCGGGATGCTCGCCTTTTTCGATTTGGCCAACGCCGGCTCGATTTCCGCGCTGATGACCGAGGATTTCGGCGTGACGCGCGACGGCGTGGTGGCCATTGTGGGCCGCGCGGCGGCGGGCGGCGCGCGCGGATGCGCGCTCGCGATCGACGAATTCGCCGGGCATGAAATGCGCCGCGCGACCGGCGGGCCGCGATGAACGCCGACGCCGAATCCGCCGCGTGCGCGCGCCGCTCCGGCGAGCCCTGCGCGATCGCGGCCGCCGCCGGCGAAATTCGCCAGGCGCTGCGCAAACCGCTTGCTCCCGGCCGCATCGCCGCCGCGCTCGCCGCAACCTTCGACGCATGGCGTGACCGCGGCTATGCGCCGCGGCGTGAGACGCTCGGCGCGATCGGCGCCGCCCGGGGATGGAGCGCGGCGCTGCTCGAGCAATCGCTCGACGCGCTGCTCGCGCCCTTCACGCCCGCGGCCCTGCGCGAATTCGCGCGCACGGCGAACCAGGCCGGCGCGTTGATCGGCATGATCATGCCGGGCAACGCGCCCGGCGCCGGGATGCATGAACTGACGGCGGCGCTGCTTTCCGGATGCGGCGTGATGCTCAAGACCGCGACGGCGGAGCCGCTGACATGCGCGGCGATCGCGCGGACCCTGCGCGCAACCGACGCCGAAGTTGGCGCGCGGCTCGCAACGTTCAACTGGAGCCGCGAAGCCGCGGCGGCCAGCGCGGCGCTCGCCGGCGCGTGCGACTGGATCGCGGCCTTCGGCGCCGACGCGACGATCGCGGACCTCAATCGCCAGGCCGCGGACGCGCCGGGCGCGAGCCGGCCGCCGGTCGGCTTCGGCGCCCGTTACAGCGGCGCGGTCGTCGCCGGACTGGAGCAGGCGAGCGAGGCCGCAACCGCCGCGCTGGCCGCCGCGCTGGCGCGCGACGTAAGCTTGTTCGAGCAACTGGGATGCCTCTCGCCGCATCAGGTGATGGTCGAAACGGCAACGGCGGAGGCGGCGCGCGCGTTTGCGCGGCGGATGGCGGCGGCGCTCGAGCGCGCGGCGGCAAGCACGCCGCCATCGGCGGAAATTCCCCTGGAAGCCGCGGCCGCGATCCGGCGCATGCGCGAAAGCGCCCGCTGGCGCGCGCTCGGCGGCGACCGTGAGGTCGAGCTGCGCGAAGGCGGCGGATGGGGAGAAAGGCCGCGCTGGAGCGTGATTTACGACGATCGCGCGGACTTCACGATCTCGCCCGGTTATCGCACGCTGACGATCGCGCGCTTCGCCGGCGACGACGATTTGCGCGGCCGGCTCGCGCCGTTTCAGGGACAGTTCGAGGCCTTTGCGCTCGCCGCGCCGGACGCGCGCGCGGACGCCTTGCGCCGGATTTTGCGCGGACACGGCGCAACCTTCGTATGCGCGCCCGGCGCGATGCAATCGCCGCCGCTCGCCTGGCCGCATGGCGGCGGCGCGTTCCTCGCGCGGTTGCGGGGCGCGCGATGAGCCGCGCGCGCGACGCCTTCAGCCGCCATCTGGCGCAAACCTCCGACGCGCCGATCGGCCTGGAAATCACGCGGGCGGAAGGCTGCTGGCTGTATTGCGCGGACGGCCGGCGCTATCTCGACATGGTTGCGGGAATCGGGGTGAGCGCGCTCGGCCACGGCAATCCCGCCGTGCTCGCCGCGATCGAACGGCAGGCGCGCCGCCATCTGCACGCAATGGTTTACGGCGAATACGTAATCGCGGCGCAGGCCGAATACGCCGCCCGGCTGGCGGAAACGCTGCCGCCCGGCCTCGGCCGCGTCTATTTCACCAATAGCGGCGCGGAAGCGATCGAAGGCGCGCTCAAGACCGCGCGCAAATATACCGGGCGGACGGCGTTCGCCGCGTTCGACGGCGCCTATCATGGCGACACCATGGCGGCGCTGGCGCTGATGGGCAACGCGGCGTTTCGCGCGCCGTTCGAACCGCTGCCCGGTCCGGTGCGGCGGCTGCCGTTCGGCGCCGCGGCGGCGCTCGGCGCGATCGACGAAACCGTCGCGGCCGTGGTGATCGAACCGGTGCAGGCGGAGGGCGGCGTCAGAATCCCGTCGCGCGAGTTCATGCGGGCCTTGCGCGAGCGCTGCACGCGCGCCGGCGCGCTGTTGATTTTCGACGAGGTGTTGACCGGTTTCGGCCGCACCGGCCGGCTCTTCGCGCTGGAACATTACGGCGTCGCGCCGGATTTGCTGGTGCTGGCCAAGGCGCTGGGCGGCGGGATGCCGCTGGGGGCGTTTTGCGGCAGCGACGAAATCCTCGGGCGGCTGGCGCGCGATCCGCCGCTCGGCCATATCACCACCTTCGGCGGCCATCCGGTTTCCTGCGCTGCCGGCCACGCCGCCTTCGACCAGATCGCCGGCGCGCGGATGTGGGAGCGGGCGGAGCGCTCCGGCGCCGCGCTCCAAACGAAACTCGCGGCGCTGATCGGCCGGGAAATCGTCGCGGTGCGCGGCCTGGGCCTGTTGCTCGGAATCGAGTTCGCGCGGGCGGAGCGGGCGCGGCGGTTCGTCGCCGAAGCGCTCGCGCGCGGCGTGGTGATCAACTGGACGCTCAACGCCGAGCGCGTGGTGCGGCTGGCGCCGCCGCTGATAATCGCGCCCGAGGAGATCGATTTCGCGATCGCCGCGATGCAAGCCGCCCTTGAAGCGTCCGCTCCGGGCGGGTAGGTAGAGTCTGTGGGGGCGGCGGCATCAACTCGAAAAAGCGTTTCCCGTCCGCGCAAGGGCGCGGGCGCTCCAGTCGCGCCGGCGCGCCCGAAATCCGCCACCCCGAGTCAGCTCGAAGAAGAATTCGACGACAATCTCGAAGCGGTTGACATCCTGAAGAAGTCGGGACCGGTCGGGATTTTATTCCTGATCGCTTACATCCTGATCGACGCGCGCAGCCATCCGGCGGGCCAGATGTTGCTGGCGTCAATCTATCACTGGATTGCGCTGGCGACGGTCCTGCTATTTTTCGGCCTCACCTGGATGCCGGGTTTTCGCGCGCATTGGCGGTTCTGGTCGCTGACCACGTGCCTCGTGATGATCGCGCTGATCATCCGGATCAGCGCGATCACGCACGAAAATGAAACCCGCTATATCACGATAGTGCTCTGTCCGTTCGCGACCGCCGCGTTCGTCATCTGGGGATGGCGCTGGCAGTTGTTCCTGATCATATCCTGCTTCCTGCTCTATTGCCTGAGCGAAGTCCTGGTCCCGATCGGCCCCCGCTTCGACATTCATCTCCTGCTCGGACTGGTGGCGGCGCTTACGCTTTCGCAATTCACGGCGGTCTTTCTGGATCGCTACCGGCGCCGGCTGCGCCGCCAGCTGGTGCAGCTCGCCCAGGCCGCCGCGTTTCGCGAGACCCAGATCGCGACGATGACCCACGACATCCGCAATCCGCTCGCCACGCTGGTCGGGCTGGTGACCTTGCTGGTCGAGGACGAATTGGACGAGAAGGAGCGCAGCAACCTGCTCGCGCGGGTCTGGTCAACCACGACCTCGATGGATCTGCTGGTCAAGAACGTGCTCGATCTCTATCTGCTCGAAGAGCAGCGGCTGCGGCCGAACTGGC
>DAHZDR010000402.1 GCA_027403435.1 Deltaproteobacteria bacterium | reverse complement strand
ACGGCGTGCGCGCCGTCCTCGATCGTTCCGGCGCCACCGTGCGCTTCGCCGGTCAGGAGGTCGCCGCGGTCGCCGCGATCAGTCCGGAAATCGCGCGCGACGCGCTGCGATGAACTCGGCCGGTTCCCGGTCGCCACGTGTTCGTCCGCCCGCGGCAGCATCAGCTTGACCGGCGCGTCCGCCAGCCGCGCGAGTTCGACGGCGATAATCACCTCGTGGCCGGCGCCGAATTTCGAGCCGAAGCCGCCGCCGAGGTAGGCCGTGATTACGCGGACGTTTTCGGGCGGCAGATTGAAATAGACCGCGAGATCGTCGCGCACGCCGAAAATTCCCTGGGTCGAACACCACACGGTCAGCGCGTCGCCGGCCCAGCTGGCGACCGCGCCGTGGGTTTCGAGCGAGACATGGGTCTGCACGGGCGTGGTGTACACGGCCGCGACGGTCGCGGCGGCGGCGGCGAATCCGGCGGCGACGTCGCCGGCGGCGTTGACTTTGGAGCCGCTCACGTTGGAGCCGCGTTCGAACACCGGCGGCGCGCCGGGTTTGAGCGCCTCGTCCATCGCGGCCACGAACGGCAGCGGCGCGTAATCGACCTTGATCAAGCGCAGCGCGTCGCGCGCGATTTCCGGACTGATCGCGGCGACCGCGGCGACCTCCTGACCGGCGAAGCGCACGGTGGCGCCGGAACGATCGAGGACGGCGCGCACGCCGTCGAGCCGGCGCGCGGCGCCCAGGTCCACATGGCGCACCCGGGCGTGCGGATAGGGGCTGCGCAGAATCGCGCCGTGGAGCATCCCGGGCAACTGGATATCGCAGGTGTAGGGCGCGCGGCCGGCCGCCTTGAGCGGACCGTCAACGCGCGGCGTGGCCACGCCGACGACCGAAAACTTCGCGCCCCATTGCCACGGCGTCGGCTCGTCGTCGGGAATCACCACCACGACTTCGCGCGTGCCGCCCTGGAAGCCGAGCGTGAGCGTCACCCGGCGCGCCATCAGCCGCGCCCCCGCGACGCCTGGGCGGCGGCGAGCGCCGCGCGCAGGACATGCGGATAGGTCCCGCAGCGGCAGATATTCCCGGCGACCGCGCGTTTGATTTCGTCGGGCGACGGATCGGGATTCAGGCGGATCGCGGCGCTCACCGCCATCGCCATCCCGGGCGTGCAGAAGCCGCATTGCAGCGCGTCCGCGGCGACGAAGGCGCGCTGCACGGCGTCCAATCGATCGGGGGCGCCGAGCCCTTCGATCGTCGTGATCTCATGGCCGCGCGCGTCGATCGCGAGGATCATGCAGGCGGTCACGGGCGCGCCGTCCAGATGGACCGTGCAGGCGCCGCACGCCCCGCGATCGCATACCAGCTTGGTTCCGGTCAGCCCCAGATGGTCGCGCAGCGCGCCGAGCAGGGTGACGCGCGGCTCGGCCGTGACCACGCGTGACGCGCCGTTGACGCGCAACGTAAAGGTTTCGGCGCCGGGGCCGAGCCGTTCGGCGGCGCCCGCGAGCGGCGGATTGGCCGCCGGCGCGGCGGCCGGCGGCGCCGGCGGCGATTTCACGCCGAGCAGGCCCGCGACGGCGGCCGCCGCGCCGGCGCTCTTGATAAAAGCGCGGCGCGAGAGCCGCGGTCCGGCGTCGTCCGGCGCGGATCCGTCCCGCTGGACGCGGGCATCGTCTGAATTGTCTGGCGGTAACGGCATCGCGAACGCGCCGGCGGAAGCGCTTCGAGCGGCAAGCTTCAGCCCCGTCCGAAAGTAAACGCCCGGCGCGAAACCGCTGTCAAGGAGGAACTGCGGCGCGGGGTAAAATCGCGCCGCGCTGGCTTGTTCGCCCAGGCTTGAGAATAATTGCGGCGGGGCGTCGAACTGTGGGGGACGGCCGGGCGCGGCCGATGGTCTCGAACGATGAAACGACAGCAAACCAAAGAGCGCAAGCGGGCCGCGATCATGCAGGCCGCGACGGCGCTATTCAGCGAATGCGATTACCATGTCGCCCACATGGACGACGTCGCCGCCCGCGCGCGCGTCGGCAAGGGCACGCTCTATCGCTATTTCCCGACCAAGGACGATCTCTATTTCGCGACCGTGCTGGACGCCTGGGACCACATGCGTCACGAACTGGTCGAAGCGGTCGGAATTGGCGATACGCCGGCGGAGAATCTCTATCGGATGACCGCGCGGGTGCTGGCGTTTTTCTGGCCGCGCCGCCAATTCGTCGCGCTCTTGCGCGACAGCATGGAAAATCCCGAATGGCGGCGCCGGCGCGAAGTGGTGGTGCGCCTGGTCGAAAGCGAGCTTAGCCGCGATCGCGGCGCCCGGTCGCTCCCGCCGGCCGATCTGCGGATCGCGGTCGAGTTGTTCCTTGGGATGTACCGCGCGGCGCTGCTCTATCGCGAAGAAGACAGCCGTCCCGAAATCCTCGCCCGGCAAATCGTGGCGATTTTTCTCGACGGCATCCACGGCGCCGGGGCCGCGGACGCCGTCGAGAAAGCGCACGGGAACGCCGCCGGCGCCGCTCACGAACCCGCCGACGGATAGGCGCGTCCGCCGGCGATCGCCGCCGCCACGACGATTGCGAAAAGCGCCGCGCCCGCAATCGCCGCATAGACCGCGATCCGCGCGCAATAGGCGATCGCAATGACGATTTTCAGCGCGCGTTCGCCGCCCTGGTAGGCCATCCAGCCGACCAGCAGGCTCTCTATCGCGGCGCCGCTCACGTGCGGGCCGAGACGCGCGGCGGCCGCGCATAACGGCGTCAACGGCGCGAGCGCGAGCGCCGCCGCGGCCATCGCGAGCCACGCCTCGGCGGGAGACCCGCCCGCGCGACCCGCGCAGCGCCGCGCCGCGCGGATCCCGGCGAGCAGGCCGAAGGCGGTCGCTCCGCCAACCATCAGGTTGAACTGGCGCGCGGCGAGCCACGCGCCGAGCGCCGGCCGCGCGGCGCGCACCAGGGTCATGGCGCCGGTCGCCCAGCTCACGGCCGCGATCAATCCGACCAAAAACGCAAGCGCGGTCAGGCGCTCGAGCGCGGCGCTTCGCGCAGGCTTGGCCGGCGCCGCCGCGGGACCGCGACGACGCGCCGAATCGCCCGCGCCGCCAGAGCCGGGAGGCGGACTCGCGGCGCCGGCGACGGTCATCGAATCGCGCCCGCGCGCGTCAGTCCGAGCGAGATGTAAACGATCGCCAGAACCAGCGTCCCGACCGTGATTCCCACCCGCCGGAACCGCGCCTGCAACCCCGCCAATTCCGGACTCGGACCGCCCGCCGACAAGCGCCAGATTTCCGCGCCCAGATTGCCGTACTGATAGAGCGCCAGCGCGAACACCACGGCCACCAGCGCCAGCTTGACGATCAGCGCGGGTGTAATCGCGCCCAGATAGATTACATTGACGATGCCGGTGACGAGCAGCACGCCGAGCGCGGCCAAGACGATCGCGCCGAGCCGGCGAATCACCCGGCGCGCGACCCGGACGCGCGCCGCGGGCTCGAGTTCCTCCGCCAATATCGGCGTCAGCGCAAAGGTGCTGAAAAGCGCGCCGCCGAGCGCGACGATCACCGCCGTCACATGGATGAACAACACCGCGATTCGCCCCGTGAGCATCGCGCCTGGCCCCCGCTTCCTCCGCCGCGCCGATTTGCGCGCGGTCTCGGCGCGCCGCCTCGCCTCCCTGAATACAGGTCGGAAAGTACCATGCTTTTGCCGTTATCTGAAGCCGAGTTTTCGGCGCGCGCGACGGCGCCTTGAAGCGCGGCCATTACAGGTCGCGGCGGTAGGTGACGAAGTTGCCGGTGACGCGCGCGCCAAGCTGTCGATGACGTGCAATTCGACCAAAGCTGTCATTCTCGCGCCCCCCGAAGCCGAATTTTGTGTTGGATCGGAGGCCAATCGGCTGGATATTTGGGCGGTGGACCACAAAAAAATAAACGACAACCGCACTCGATTCGATTTCGGCTAGGCGCGCCGTGGTCTCCTACTGAACGCTCCAACTAGGGGGCATGAGGCGACCGTCAACCTGCGTATCTATTGCTATAACCACTCGAAATTATTATAGGGTTTGCATGGTAACCGAGAACACGAGTTTAGATCAGTTTTTAGAGCTTTGCTCCTTTGCAAGATTTGTCTGTGGGTTTGGAAACCGCCGCCGTCGAAAAATTGAAATCTTACCGCCTTCGGCAATCGAGTTGGCGCGCCGCGTTCAAGAAACGCAAGCCTTCGTATCTCTGGCAGATTCTTTGTTCAAAAGGCTTTCCGATAACGATTATACGGGAAGGGCGATACTCTCCGAGGCGCTCAAGAGGTCCGGCTTCTATTTTGGGTGTATCAGCGGAGAGGGACCAAAAGCGCTTTGGCGTCGTGTTCAGCGAGTTACAGAACCACGTCATGCGCAGACTG
>DAHZDR010000399.1 GCA_027403435.1 Deltaproteobacteria bacterium | reverse complement strand
GGGACAGATCGGCGCGCGCCGGAATGACGACGGTAAGCGGTCCCGGCCAGAATTTGCACGCGAGCCGACGGGCGATTTCCGGAACCTCGCGCGCGACCGCGAACGCCATCGCCGCGTCGGCCGCAATCAACGCGATCGTTTTGGCGGCGGCGCGGCCCTTGAGCGCGAAGATTTTCTCGAGCGCCGCGGCCAGACGCGAATCCGCCGCTAGCGCGTAAAAGGTCTCGGTTGGGCACACGACGACTTCGCCCGCGCGAAGCGCCGCGACCGCTTCGGCAATCGCCGCTGCGGCCGCCGGTTGATCTCCGTCAACCGCCGCCCGATCCACAAGCGCTGGCCCGGCAAGTTTCATTGCGCGCCCGTCAGCGCCCGCCGTCCGATATCGCGCCGGAAATGCATCCCGTCGAAATGGATCAGGTCGGCGGCTTCGTAGGCGGCGGCGATCGCGCGTTCGAGACCGTCCGCCATCGCGGTGACCGCCAGCACTCGTCCGCCGTCGGTCACCAGCGTCGCGTCGCGCAATGCGGTCGCGGCGTGAAACGCCTTAACGCGCACCTTGTCCATCGCCCAACGCACCTTCGCGGGAGACGCCTCGGCGCCTTCAAGACGATCGAGTCCTTCGATCGGCAGGCCCTTGCGATAATCGCCTGGATAGCCGCCCGAGGCGAGCACCACCGTCACCGCGGCGCGCGGCGAAAGCCGCACGGCGACGTCTTGCGCCCTGCCCTCCGCGACCGCCAGCAGCGTCTCGGCGAGATCGCCCTCGAAGCGCATCATCAGCGCCTCGCATTCGGGATCGCCGAAACGGACGTTGTATTCGAGCACATTGATGCGATCGCCCTCGACCATCAGGCCGGCGAACATCACGCCGCGAAACGGCGTCCCGCGCGCGGCCATGGTCCGCAGCGTCGGCCGCACGATTTCGTCCATCACGCGCGCGGCGAAAGCGTCGCCGTGGCGCGGCGCCGGCGAGTAGGCGCCCATGCCGCCGGTGTTCGGGCCGCGATCGCCGTCGAACGCCGCCTTATGGTCCTGGGCGAAGCCGAGCGCGATCGCGTCGTTCCCGTCGCACAGCGCGAAGAATGACAGCTCTTCGCCGGCCAGCCGCTCCTCGACAATTACCGTTTCCCCAGCCGCGCCAAAGCGCCGCTTGACCATCGCTTCGTCGATCGCGGCGAGCGCGTCCCCGGCGCCGGCGCATACCGTCACGCCCTTGCCGAAGGCGAGTCCGTCGGCCTTGACCACGCAGGGCCCGCCCAGCGCGCGGACATGGCGGCGCGCGGCGCCGGCGTCGGTAAAAATTGCGCAGTCGGCGGTCGGCACGCCGGCCTCGCGCATCACGGATTTGGCGAAGGCCTTGCTTGATTCGAGCCGCGCGGCGGCGCGGGTCGGTCCGAATATCGTGAGGCCCGCGCGCGCGAATTCATCGGCGATCCCGAGCGCGAGCGGCCCTTCCGGCCCGACCACGGTGAGATCGATTTTTTCCGCGGCGGCAAAGCGCGCGAGGCCCGTGAGGTCCTCCGGCGCATACGGCGCCGGGCGCGCAATCTGGTTGATGCCCGGATTGCCGCCCGCGCAGAACAGTCCCCATACCGTCGGGCTTTGATTCAGCCGCCAACACAGCGCGTGCTCGCGGCCGCCGTTGCCGACCACCAGAACTTTCATCGCCGGCTATTCTATCCGATGCGCGAAGGCCGCGCGCTCAATGGCGGAAATGACGAACCCCGGTGAAGACCATCGCCAGCCCGAACTGGTCCGCCGCCGCGATCACTTCAGCGTCGCGCAGCGCGCCGCCCGGCTGCGCAATCGCGGTCGCGCCGGCTGCGGCGGCGAGCGTCGGTCCGTCGGGGAACGGAAAGAGCGCCTCGGAAACCAGCACCGATCCCTTGAGCGATACGCCGAGCCGCGCGGCCTTTTCGCGCGCCGCGTAAACCGGATCGATCCGCGAAGTCGCGCCGCCGCCGACCGCCAGCGTGCGATCCTCGGCGACGAAGGCGATCGCATTGGACTTGACGTGCTTGCACACCCGGATGCCGAAGCCCAGCGCGCGCAATTCCGACTCGGTGGGCGCGCGTTTGGTCACGACTTTCGCCGCGCGCGGATCCTCGATCGCCAGATCGGGGGTCTGCACCAGCAGGCCGCCAACGACTTTCTTGATATCCAGCGCGCCGCGATCGAGCGCTTCCGGATGGAACCGCATCACGCGGCGATTTTTTTTCCTGCGCAGGAATTCGAGCACCCCGGCGGGGTAATCGGGCGCGATCAGCACTTCGGTGAAAAGTTCATCGACGGCGCGCGCGAATTCCATGTCCCACGGCCGGTTGCTGATGATAATGCCGCCGAATGGCGAATCTGGATCGGTCGCGAAAGCCTTGTCCCACGCCGCTTTCAGCGTCGGTCCGACGCCGACTCCGCACGGCGTGTTATGCTTCAGAATCGCGACCACCGCGTCGGCGTAATCCGCGAACTCGGCGATCAGGTTCGCCGCTGAACTGATGTCGAAGACGTTGTTGAAGGACAGCTCCTTGCCGTGAAGCTGCTCCGCAATCTTCGCAAAATCGCCGTAAAGCGCGCCGGTCTGATGCGGATTTTCGCCGTAGCGGAGCGTCTGCGCGCGCGGCAGCGACAGACTGAAAGTGTCGCCGAGGGGGTCCGGCTCGCCGCCGGAATAGCGGCCCAGATAATTCGCAATCGCGCAATCGTAGGCGGTGACGCGGGCGAACGCCTTGCGCGCCAGCCGCCAGCGCGTTTCGGCGGAGATATGGCCGTCGTTGGCGTCGAGCTCGCGGATAATTTCGGGGTAATCGGCGGGATCCACCACCACCGCCACGTCGGCGTGATTTTTCGCCGCCGCGCGGACCAGGGCCGGTCCGCCGATATCGATGTTTTCGATCGCCTCGTCCAGCGTCACGCCCGCGCGCGCGACGGTCTTTTCGAATGGATAGAAATTGACCACGACCAGATCGATTGGCTCGATCGAATGGTAGCCCATCTGGCGCTGATGCGACGGTTCGTCGCGCCGCGCCAGAATCCCGCCGTGAATTTTCGGATGGAGCGTTTTAACCCGCCCGTCGAGGATTTCGGGAAACTCGGTGTAATCCTCGACCGCGCGCACCTCGAAACCCTCTTCCCGCAGCGCGGCGCGCGTGCCGCCCGTGGACAACATCTCAATCCGATAGCGTTCGAGCGCCGCGGCGAGCGGCTTGAGTCCCTGTTTGTCGGAAACGCCGAGCAGCGCCCGGGTAATTTTCACGTCCTTGGCCTTCATCGCCGATCATCTCCGATACACGCGCGGAACGCGCCGACCCACCGTACAGAGCATTTCGTACGAGATGGTCTGCGCGAGCCGCGCGACGTCGTTCACGCTGATTATGCCTTCGCCGACGCCGCCCCATAGAATCGTCTCGTCACCGACCGCGGCGCCCGGCGCGTCCGTCAAATCAACCATGGTCAGGTCCATGCATACCGCGCCGACCACCGGCGCGCGCCGGCCGCGCACCAGCACTTCGCCGCCGTGCTGCAGGCCACGCCGATAACCGTCAGCGTAACCCACCGCGAGCACGCCGATTACGCTTTCGCGCGGCGCCACAAAAGTATGGCCGTAGCTGACGCCGCAGCCGGCCGCCACCCGCTTAACCTGCATCAACCGCGTCTTGAAGGTCATCACTGGCCGCAACGCGACCTCTTCGCGCACGGCGGGAACGGGCGGCAATCCATAGAGCGCGAGACCGGGGCGCATCAGATGAAAATGGGCGTCCGGCCGCAGCACCATCGCGGCGGAATTCGCGACGTGATTGGCCGGCAGCGCAAAGCCCGCCGCGCGCAACGCCGCAACCGCGTCGTTAAACGAGCCGAGCTGGCGGTCGGTAATCGGACTTGCGGGGTCTCCCGCGTTGGCGAGCAGCGTGCTCGCGCCCTCGAGCCTGAGCGCGCCGGCCTGGCGTATCCGCGCGATCGCTTCGCCGAGATCGGCCGGCGCCACGCCGAGCCTCGTCGCCCCGGTATCGATCTCGATATATGCGCTCATTGGCGAGCGGCCCCGCTCGCGCGCGGCGCGATTGAGCGGCTCGATCAGGGCGATATCGAAGATCGGAGCCGCCAGATCGAGCGCGACAATTTCGTCGATCTGTTCGACAAAGTAGCCGGCGAGTAAATAGATGTTTTCGACGATTCCGGCCGCGCGCAATTCACGCGCCTCCTCGACCGTCGCGACTCCGAAATTCGCGCATCCCTGGTCCCGGAGCGTCCGCGCCACTTCGACCGCGCCGTGGCCGTATGCGTCGGCTTTAACCACCGCCATGATGGCCGCGCCATTGGCGAAAGCGCCAAGCGCGCGATAATTGTCGCGCAGGGCGCCAAGATCGATTTCCGCCACGGTCGGGCGCATGGTTAAAGTCATCGTTGCGTCGGGCCGTGACGGGGCGTCATCTGGAGGAAATCGGCCCGCCGTCGCGAGCCTCGATGAAATCATCCGCCGCCGCGAATGTTTAAGCAAACCACCAGCGCCGCAAGCGCGCGATTCTTCCACAGGCCGGGTCATTTTTTGACATGATTCGCCGAACGGTGATATGCATAAAAGCGGCTGGGGGCGTGCGGAAGCACTGAGAGCTCGGAAGAGCACCCCTCGAACCTGATCCGGGTAATGCCGGCGGAGGGAAGCCGGGTCCTTCACACCGTCGCCGCGGAACGATCGCGGTTCCGCAATTGGACCGCTTCCCAATTTGAAATTCGGAAGCGGTCCTTCGATGTCCAACGATTTTCAAATCGAGCTTAACGGCGAGGCTTACCGGGTTGACGGCGACGCGCGTCTGGCGTCCCTGATCGAACGGTTAAAGCTCAAGCGCGGACGTATCGCGATCGAGATCAATCGCGCGATCGTCGCGCGCGCCGCCTGGGATGAAGTCACGCTGAAAGCCGGCGATATGGTCGAAATTGTCAATTTTGTGGGCGGCGGATGAGGCGCGCGGCCGCGGCCGAAATCCCCACGCCGATGCGGAGTATATGATGAAAGACGATTCGTTCGAGCTGGCAGGCAGGCGGTACGTTTCACGGCTGATCGTGGGCACGGGCAAATACCGCGATTTTGCCGAGACCCGCGCGGCTATCGAGGAAAGCGGCGCGGAAATCGTCACGGTCGCCGTGCGCCGCGTCAATATTACCGATCGCAACAAGGAAAACCTGCTCGACTACGTCGATCCCCGGCGCTACCAGATTCTCCCCAATACCGCCGGCTGCTACACCGCCGAAGACGCCGTCCGCACCTGCCGTCTGGCGCGCGAAGCCGGCGTCGGCGAGCTGGTGAAACTCGAAGTTATCGGCGACCAGCGGACGCTCTTTCCCGACGTTCCGGCGACCCTCGAAGCCGCGCGCATCCTGGTCAAGGAAGGCTTCAAGGTGCTGCCCTACATCACCGACGATCCGGTCGCGTGCCTCAAGCTGGCTGAAATCGGCTGCGCCGCCGTGATGCCACTGGCGGCGCCGATCGGCTCCGGAATGGGCATCAGAAACCCCTACAACCTACGCATCATCCTTGAGCAGGCGACCGTCCCGGTCATCGTTGACGCGGGCGTCGGCGCCGCTTCGGACGCGGCCTTCGCGATGGAACTCGGATGCCACGGATTGCTGGTCAACTCGGCGATCGCGTGCGCGCACGATCCGATCGCGATGGCGCGGGCGATTCGGATGGGGGTCGAGGCGGGACGCACGGCGTACCTCGCCGGCCGGATCGAGCGCAAGCTTTACGCCACCGCGTCAAGTCCGCTTGACGGCCTGATTCGCTAGGGCATGGCGCTTCGGCCCAACTTCCGGCTCTATCTGATTACCGACCGGCGGCTGGCCGAAACCAACGGCGGCTTGCTCGCCGTGATCGAACGCGCGCTGCATGGCGCGGCCCAAACCGCGGAGCCGGGATCCGTGGCCGTCCAGTTGAGAGAGAAGGATCTCGATGCGCGCGAACTCGTCGAACTTGGTTCGGCGCTGCGCCGGGTATGCTCGGCTTATGGGGCGCCGATGCTGATCAACGACCGCATTGACGTTGCCATCGCGATCGGCGCCGACGGCGTCCATCTGCCGGCGCGTTCGTACAGCCCGGGCGACGCCCGCGCCCTGCTCGGCCCATCTCGGCTGATTGGCGTCTCAACCCATACGCTGGAAGAACTCGCCGCCGCGTCCGCCGCTGACGCCGATTTCGCGGTTTTTGGTCCAGTCTTCGAGCCGATTTCCAAAACCGCATACACCATGAGTACGGGCGCCGCCGGACTTGCGGCCGCATGTGCGCAATCGTCAATTCCAGTCTTTGCGCTCGGCGGAATCAGCGTCGCACGGCTTGGCGCATTGCGCCAGGCGCCGGAATTCCGCGGCGCAACGTCGTTCGCGGGGGCGGCAGTGATCGGCGCCGTGATCGGCTCGCGCGATCCGGCCGCGGCCGCTCGCGAGTTGCTGGCGGCGCTGAAAGCCGCGCCATAACCGCTTGCGCGTCCCGGCTCAATGGAAATCTAATCTAATTCTTTAAGTTTTGCGCAGCACCGCGAACCATCGTCCGAGGCATTTGTCCAGCGGCCGGGTAAACGACAAATCGGCGTAGGCGGCAAGCATCGTGAAACATCCGGAGGCCCGCGCCAACAGGTCCATCGTTGGCGGCGTGGTGTAACGAACGGGAATCAAGTCGCGCGTGCGCACGGGATTGTCGGGAAAGCGAATCGTGCATTCCAGTTCGTAAATCGAATGCATCGCGTCGTGCCATGCAATTGGCCGGTGAAACTCGCGCACGTCGATGCGCAACGAGCCGATCTCCACGCGCCGCGAGCGCCATAGCCGCCGCCGCTTGACCAGTTCGATGCCATCGTGGCGATCAACATCGATGGCATAGATGGCGCCGCGCCGAAGCGCGCGTCCGACTGACCGCAGATGCGCGATCAGAGCGTCATTATCGGCAATCGCCGGAAACGTCTCGGACATCAGGATAGCGGCGTCAAAAGGGCGTTCGGGCAACGAAAAGTCGACGACATCCCTCCGATAAAGCCGCAAATTGCCGGCGGTGGACTCGCGCCGCCCGGCGGCAATCATGGTCGGCGAACGATCGATTCCGACCACCGTTGTCCCGTCGCGCGCCAGAATCTGTCCATGCGGCGAATTTCCCGAAGCGAGATCCAGCACCCTACGCACCGGCGCCTTACGATGACGGCGCCAGATTGCCTTCAAAAATCGCACTTCGGCCGGAATCTCGCCTGGGCGTTCCATATGCACGCGCCGGAAGATATCGGGAAATTCGTAGATGCTTGGCTCCATGGGCGGCGAGTTTATCCATCGCCCGCTCTGGCGACCAATCAGGCTCGCGTCCGACGCCACGCTTCCGCTGCCGTCCGCGGCCG
>DAHZDR010000397.1 GCA_027403435.1 Deltaproteobacteria bacterium | reverse complement strand
CGCGCGTGGTCGCCGGCGATCTCGGCGTGCGCAAAGCCGTGGGAATCGGCTATCTGGGCGGCGCGCGGCCGTCGGAGGATGCAACGCGCCGGCTCACCGCCCATTGGGGCGCGGCGGCGGGGGTCGCGCAGGCGCTGATGCTGCACGCGCTGGCCGAAAAGACGCTCGCCAGCCTTGCGCCGGCGGCGGACGCGCGTTCCCGCCGCCGCGCGCCCGCCGCGTTCTGACTATTCGCCGCCCGACCCGACAAAATTCGGCTTGCGCTTTTCGATAAACGCCTTGACCGCCTCCTTATGATCGGCGGTTTTGAAGGTCATCATCTCGTACGCGATCGACGCGTCCATGATCAGATTGGCCTGCTGTTTGAGCCATTTGTTGACCGAGAGCTTGCTCCAGCGAATCGCCCAAGTGGGGCCGTCGGCCAATTCCCGCGCAAGCTCGCGCGCCTTCGGCATCACCTGCTCGGGCGCGAGCGCGTAATTGACCATCCCGATACGGCCGGCTTCGGCGCCGTTGATGAAATTGCCGCGCATCAGGAATTCCTTGGCGCGATGCGGTCCGATCAGCACCGGCCAGATGACCGCGCCGCCGTCGCCCGCGACCACGCCAACCTTGACGTGGGTATCGGCGAAGCGCGCCTTCTCGGAGACCACCGTGATGTCGCAGAGCAGCGCGAGCGTCGCGCCAAGGCCGACGGCGTCGCCGTTGATGGCGCCGATAATCGGCTGCTCGACGTCGAGGATGTTTTCGACCAGCCGGCGGCCGTTGGCCGCGCCGATCGGCCCGCGATCGAAGCGGCTGCCGCCCTGGCCGCCGCCGACCAGCGTGCCCGCCGCCATCCCCTTGACGTCGCCGCCCGCGCAAAACGCCCGGCCGGCGCCGGTCAGGATGATCGCGTTAACCGCGCGATCGGCGGCGAGATCGAGCCAGACCTGCTCGAGTTCATGATGGAGGCGGCTGGTGACGGCGTTGAGCGCGTCGGGCCGGTTGATCGTGACGGTGGCGACGCGTTCGGCGACTTCGATCTTGAGAAATTGATACTCGCTGTAATCCATGACTGTGGCCTCCTGTGGCATAGCCGAGATATACAACGCGCCGCGCCGCAATTGCCATCGCGCGCCCGGCGATCCGCGGATGGCGGCGCTAACGGATCGGCGCCGCGATGCGCTATGGTGACGGGCGCTGGAAGAAACTGAAAACGTTCGCGGGCGCGGAGATTATCGGAATGAAACTGGCCAACAAGGTGGCGCTGATTACCGGCGCCGGTTCCGGGATGGGACGGATTGCGGCGCTGCTCTTCGCAAGCGAGGGCGCGGCGATCGCGGCGGTCGATGTCAACGAGGCGGGCGCGCGTGAAACCGCAAAAGCGATCGAGGCGCAAGGCGGCCGGGCGATCGCGATTCGCGCCGACGTGTCGTCGGGCGCGGACGCGGCGGCGATGGTCGCGGCGACGGTGGCGAAGTTCGGCGCGCCCGACGTGGTTTACAACAACGCCGGTATCGAAGGGAAATCCGACACGCTGGTCAACCTCGCCGAAGAGGATTTCGATCGCGTGATCGCGATCAATTTGCGCGGCGTATGGCTGGGGATGAAGCACGCGCTGCCGCATATGATCAAAAAAGGCGGCGGTTCGATCATCAACACGTCCTCGATCGCGGGACTCGTCGGACTGCGCAATTCGGGACCGTACTGCGCGGCCAAGGCCGGCGTAATCGCGCTCACGCGCGTCGCCGCGCTCGAATACGGCCGCTACAATATCCGGGTCAACGCGATTTGTCCCGGCGCGATCGATACGCCGATGATTTCGCGGGTTCAGGGCGGCGGCGCGATGTCGGAACACGCCGTGCGGCGCATCTCGACGCTCGGACGTATCGGCAAACCCGAGGAGATCGCGCGGATGGCGCTGTTTCTGGCGAGCGACGACGCCTCCTTCGCGACCGGCGCGCCGTTCATCGTCGATGGCGGCTGGACAATTTCCTGATCGTCCGGCGCGTGGACGACGGCTGACTTACAACTTACGCGGGAGCAATAAAACGATGGGATCCGGAATCACCCGGCTCAAAGATCAGGTGGCGATCGTCACGGGCGCGGCGCAGGGAATCGGCCGCGCAATCGCGATGCGGTTGGCGGACGAGGGCGCGAAAGTCGCCGTGTGCGATATCCAGGAGGAGGTCGCGAACCGCACGGCCGGCGAAATCCGCACCGCCGGCGGCGTCGCGCAGGCGATTCGGCTCGACGTGACCAGCCTCGAAAGCGCGGTCGCGGCGGTCGCGCAGGTCGAGCGCGAACTCGGCCCGCTCGGGATTCTCGTAAACAACGCCGGATGGGACAAACTGGAGCCGTTTATCGAAAGCGCGCCGGAAACCTGGGACAAGGTGATCGCGATCAACTTCCGCGGCTTGCTCAATTGCTGCAAAGCCGCGGTCCCGCGCCTGATCGAGCACGGGCGCGGCAAAATCGTCTCGATCGCCTCCGACGCCGGCCGGGTCGGTTCGCTCGGCGAGGCGGTCTATTCAGGATGCAAAGGCGGGATCATCGCATTTTCCAAAACGCTGGCGCGTGAACTGGCGCGCAACAATATCAACGTCAACGTCGTCTGCCCCGGACCTACCGACACCGCCCTGCTCCGCGGCGTGATGGAGAGCCGGCCGAAAGTGCTCGAAGCGATGCAGCGCGGAATTCCGCTGCGCCGCCTGGGCAAGCCCGAGGACCTCGCCGGCGCGGTCGCCTTCTTCGCCTCGCCCGACGCGGATTTTGCGACCGGACAGGTGATCAGCGTCAGCGGCGGCCTGACCATGGCGGGTTAAAAGATCGAATTATTCCGGCCGCCGGCGCGGCCGCAAAAAATCAGGAAAGGAGCAATTGCATGGCGAACGAGCGCCCACGGATGGATATGGAACGGGCCAAGACGGTCGCTCAGAATGTGATCGGCGACGTCGCCTCGATGGTTCACGGCGCGATGAGTTTCATCGGCGACCGCATGGGAATCTTCAAGGCGATGGCTGGCGCGGGACCGTTGACGGCCACGGCGCTCGCGGCAAAAACCGGCCTCAGCGAGCGCTATCTGCGCGAATGGCTGGGCGCGATGGCGGCGGCGCGATACGTCGAATACGATCCCACCGCCCACAGCTATCTGCTCACGCCCGAGTACGCGGCGGCGCTGGCGGACGAGGATTCGCCATTCTTTATCGGCAGCTACTTCCAGATGGCGCAGGCGGCCGTAAGCGTCGCGCCAAAAGTCGCCGAAGCGTTTCGTTCGGGCGCGGGAGTAACGCAGGCGGAATATCCGCCCTCGTTTTACGAAGCCGCCGAACGCAATTCGCTCACCCGCTACAAGCACAAGCTGCTGCGCAAGTGGATTCCGGCGATGCCGCACGTGATCGAGAAACTCAACGCGGGCGGCGCGGCGGCGGACGTCGGATGCGGCGGCGGACGCGCGGCGATCATGCTCGCCCAGGCTTTTCCCAAGGCGCGGCTCACCGGCTTCGATATTCATGCGGAATCGGTGGAGCGCGCGCGGCGCAACGCCGAAGCCGCCGGCGTCGCCGATCGCGTCACCTTCGCGGTCGCCAACGGCGCCGAATTGCCGGAAGGCCGCTTCGATCTGGTCACCACTTTCGACGTCGTCCACGACGCGATCGACCCGGTCGCCCTGATGCGCGGGGTGCGCCGCGCGCTTAAGCCCGGCGGCAGTTATCTTGTGCAGGAAGTGAACGTCTCCGGCGACGTCAAGGACAATATCCGCACGCTCGGCAAACTGATCTACTCCGTCAGCACGCTCTACTGCATGACGACTTCGCTTTCGCACGGCGGCGCGGGAATCGGCGCCGTGATGGGCGAGGCGAAGGCGCGCGAGCTCGCCGAAGCCGCCGGCTTCGCCAGTTTCACGCGATTGCCGATCAATGACGATTTCGCCGTGCTCTACGAACTGCGCCCGTAGCGCGGCGGGAGGCCGCGCGCCGGCCTCACGCAAGGCGATTGCGCGCGGCCGATTGCTCGATTGCGTCCGGTCGCCTGGCCGGGCAAAGTAGTCGTTCGATCGGAGTCAATCGCATGGAGACTATCGCCAAAGGCAAAACCCGTTCGGCCGAAATTCGCGAGCGCGTCGGCCATCCCATCATCGATTCGGACGGCCATGTGGTCGAATTCGAGCCCGCGCTGCTCGACTATATCCGGGACGTCGGCGGCAGCGGGATTCTGGAGCGGTACAAGACCGCATTCGACACCGCCTTCCACTTTCGCTGGAACCATATGACCCCGGCGGAGCGGCGCGAATTCCGCGTGCCGCGGCCGGTATGGTGGCCGTATCCGACCAAAAACACTTACGACCGCGCGAGCGCCGCGATGCCGAAACTCCTGTATCGACGGCTCGACGAAATGGGTCTCGACTTCACGGTGCTCAATCCGAGCCAGGGCTTGTTCGCCTCGCATATCGAGGACGGCGACCTGCGCCGCGCCGTGTGCCGCGCCTTCAACAATTATCACGCCGATATTTTTCGTGAATTTGCCGACCGGATCACGCCAGCAGCCTGCGTGCCGATGCATAATCCGGCCGAGGCGATCGAGGAACTCGAACACGTCGCAAAGCTGGGCCTCAAGGTCGTGATGATGGCCGGGTTCGTGCGCCGGCCGATTCCCGGCCTGGCGAAGCAGGCGCCGGAACTCGCCCGCCACATGACCTGGATGGACAATCTCTGCCTCGATAGCGAATACGACTACGATCCGGTCTGGGCGAAATGCGTGGAGCTTGGCGTCGCGCCGACTTTTCATTCGTTTGGCCTGAACTGGGGGATGCGGACTTCGATATCGAATTTCGTTTACAACCAGATTGGCCATTTCGCCGCCGCCGCCGAAGGCATCTGCAAGGCGCTGTTTCTTGGCGGCGTGACACGGCGCTTCCCGACGCTCAAATTCGCCTTCAAGGAGGGCGGCGTCGCCTGGGCCGCGAGCCTGTATTGCGCGCTGTACGAGCGCTGGCACAAGCGCAGCCTCGCGATGATGGAGAATTGCGATCCGGCCAATCTCGACGCGAAGCTTTTCCGCGAACTGTGCGCCCAATACGGCGGCGAATTCACCCGCGGCCGGCTCGACGGCAACCTGGCGCCGTCGGAACTCGAGGGCGCAGGCGGCGGCGAACCGCACGAGCGCGATGAGTGGATTCATTGCGGAATTACGCGCGCTCAGGATATTCGCGATCGCTTCGTGCCGAATTTCTTCTTCGGCTGTGAGGGCGACGATCGCATGACCTCGCTGGCCTTCGATTCGCGGCGCAATCCGCTCGGCGCCCGCCTCAATGCAATCTACGGATCCGATCTCGGCCATTACGATCTTGTCGATTTCAAGCTGGCCACCGCCGAAGCCCACGAAAACGTCGAGGACGGCCTGATGAATGAGGCTGATTTCCGCGACTTCGTCTTCATGAACCCGGTCAAGCTGCACGCCGGAATGAATCCGAACTTCTTCAAGGGCACCGTCCTCGAGCACGAGGCCGAAAAGGCGCTGGCCGAATTGCGCGCCAGCGGCGAGCTGCCCGCGTCCGCTGAAACCAGCGGTGACGCGGCTCGTTAGCCGCCGCGCCGCCGCTGCCAATCAACAAGCCGCGCGCCGAATCACGCGTCCGGCGCGCGGCTTTCCATCCGGATTGCAAATCTTCACGCGGCGCGCCCGCGATATCGGCGAATCAACGGCCCGAGGCCGCGCGCGCCATGTCGCCGCGCGGCACGTGCGGAATAACGTCTTTCACGAAGCGTTCAAGCGACCGCATAATCTCGCGATGCGGCATTCCGCCGTAGTTAGTGATGAATGAAATCTGCGTGGCGCCCATCGTCCGGTAATACTCAATTCGCGCCAGACATTGTTCCGGATCGCCGAAAATCACCTGATTCGGGTACATGAAGTCATAATTTTCGTGGATATGCTGGAAGATTTTCCCGATACCCGCGTAGCCCTTGTACTGATCGGCATCGGCGTCGGTCCGGTTCGCCTCGGCGGCAAACTGGAAATAGTTAGTCAGATAAGGCCGCGGAAAATCCCGCGACTGCTCCGCGGATTCCCCGCAGAAGGCATGCATGCACATCATAACCTCACGGCTCGCCGGATCGTAACCGGCTTCCCGCAAGGCCTGACGGTAATGACGGACGCGCGCGGCGCCCTCCTCCGGCGTTCCGACATACGGTACGTACATCAGGTGATAACCATTGCGCCCGGTGAATTCGAACGACTCCGGCGTCATGATGCAGGCGACATAGATCGGGGGATGCGGGCGTTGCACCGGCTTGGGCAGCACATTCACGTCTTTGAGCGCGCGATAGCGGCCCGCGTGGTTGACCCGTTCGTCCCGCCACGCCCGCAGAATGATCTCGTGAGCCTCGTCGAAGCGCGCGCGGCTCTCCGCCATCGGCACGTTGAAGGCCTCGTATTCGGCGCGTTGAAAAGCGCGGCCGATACCGAAGTCCACGCGGCCGCCCGATAAATTATCGAGCATCGCGAACTCTTCCGCGACCCGCACCGGATCGTTCAATCCAATCAACGCGACGCCCGAGCCGATACGGATTCGGCGAGTGCGCTGCGCGGCCGCCGCCGCGATCACCGGAACCGACGGGACCACGCCGCCATAGCCGAAAAAATGGTGTTCGGCGAACCAGACCGCATCCAGGCCATTTTGATCGGCGAATTCGATCTCTTCAAGAATCTCCTCATACAGACGGGCGACAGAGCCGTTGAGCGACGGCCAATAGGTGGGCTGATAAAACAGTGAAAATTTCATCGATTCCCCTCGTCAGGCGCCGCGATTCCGCCTCGCGCGCAACCCGTGTCCGGGCGTCCTTACGCCGCGCCAAAGGATACCGCAAGTTCTCGCCGTCCGCCATCGGCGACGCGGCAATCCCGCGCCGGCCCGCGAATCCCAATTGCCGCGAATCCGCTCAGCCGCGCAATTGCGATTGCGTTTCAGCGCCGGCGTGTCATCCTGATGGGCGGCGCGCCGCGGTAGCCGGGCGCGATCGTCTAGTGGCGTGGGAGGACGCGCGCGTGCGCTACGGCTTTTCAATCGATCAACACCGGACGACGGCGAAAATCGCCGCCGTGATTACGTTACTGGCGCTGCTTGCGCTCGGCGTTTGGCCGGCGATCGCCCAGGATTATCCCGATGTTTATCATCCGGCCAGCGAAGACCATCCGGCCAGCGGCAAACAGGATTTCATGAAGCATTGCGCGCCGTGCCATGGCGCGAACGGACGCGGGCACGGTCCCGAGGTCAACCTCATTCCCGACCTCCATCCGCCCGATCTGACCGTTCTCGCCATGAAAAATGGCGGCGTCTTTCCCGCTAAAAAAATCGCCGACACGATCGACGGCCGTAAATCGATTCCCTCGCACAAGCGCTTCGACATGCCGTTCTGGGGCGTCAACTTCCAGCAGGAAGGCAAAGAATTTTCGCCGCGCAGCGAGGCGCTCGCCAAGGCGCGAATCGCCGCGCTCGTCGGTTACATCCGGACTATCCAGCGCCGGTAACGGCGCCGCTCTTCGCGCGCCGCGCGTTATGGCCGTTTCAGTCCGCGCGCCGTCAACCGCGCGGCGGAGCGCTTGTGACGGCGCCCGCGCCCTGCGATTATTGCCGTGATGCGCCGGCCAAGTTTCACCATCATCGCGCTGGCCGCGGCGTTCACGCTCGCGGCTCTGATGCTGGTTCGGCCGTTCGCCGATCCGGCCTGCACCGCCGTCGCCGGCGACTCGGCCATCAGCGTCGCCGTCGCGAATCTGCCTGACGACACGGCCAAATTCTTCTGTTATCGCACCGCCGCCGGACAACGCCTGCGCTTCATCCTCGCCCGCGACGAGCATGGAAAGGTGCGCGCCGTCTTCGACGCCTGTAGCCAGTGCTATCGATTCCACAAAGGCTACACCGTCGCCAATGGCTATCTGATATGCCGCCTGTGCGGGAATCGCTACAAGCTCGGCCAGCTCAGGCGCGGAATCGCTTCCTGCGTCCCGGCGCCGCTCGATTCCACGGCGCACGCCGGCCGCGTCAGGATCAAAATCGCGGATCTGGTCAAAGGACGCGCGCTCTTCTGATGGCTTTCCGGGCATATTCCGACTCCGGATGGGCCCTGGCGCTGGTCCTGATCGCCGGAATTTTTCTCGGCGGCGCGCCGATCGTGGCCGGAGCGGCGCTTTCCACCGCCGATACCGCGCCCGCTTTCACCGTCGATATTTGCCATCCGCCGCCCGGCCTGAATGTCGCCGCGGCGCAATGCGCCCTCGCGCACGCCCGAGTCGTTCGCTCCGGCGCGCGCATCGACCGCGATTT
>DAHZDR010000370.1 GCA_027403435.1 Deltaproteobacteria bacterium | reverse complement strand
TACGGCACGTG
This sequence comes from Deltaproteobacteria bacterium, assembly GCA_027403435.1. Lineage (GTDB taxonomy): Bacteria > Desulfobacterota > Binatia > Binatales > Binataceae > JADMIL01. The sequence continues at coordinate 5,807 of DAHZDR010000370.1, read as the reverse complement.
GGAACTCGCGATGCCGCAACGGCTGGCGGTCGGCCTCGGCTACCATCTCGAACTCGACGCCTATCCCAACTTCCTCCTCAACACCGCGGCGCCGCCGACCACGCCGCCGGGCAAATCCGCCGCCCACTTCGGGGTCGGCAACCTGCATTTCGAACTGAAGTACGGGCTGACCACCGACGCCGACACCTACCATCTGTGGGCGTGGCCGGCGCTTTCGGTCAAGACCATCACCTGGATTCCCACCGGCAACTACCAGAATCTGAGCCCCAGCGCCTACAACACCGACCAGTTCGGCAACGGCACCTGGAACGAGGGCGTCGGCCTGCTCATCCACAAACGCTTCAAACCCTTCGAGTTCTATGGCGAGTTCGACGAGATCGTCCAATTCCCGACCGAAGTCCACGGCGGCTATCAGTTCAACAACGGCCTCACGCAAGTGCCCGCCGGCCAGTCGTTGCGCATGACCGACGGCAACTTATTGAATTACGCCTTCGCCTTCGAACATGTGCTGAACAGCGCATATGGACTGGGCTATGTGCTCGAGTTCGCGGGCCAAACGCAAAGCCGGCGCAATCTCTTCTTCGGCCACGCCAACGCGCCGGCGTGGTCGTATCTATGGGCTTCGCCGACCATCGAATTCACCTGGCCGCAAACCCCGAGTTTCGAAACCACCTGGGGACTGGGCGCGGCTTTGCCGGTCTATCAATGGGATTTTCCGCAAACCATGGGCCCGATCTTCACCGTCACCTTCTACTTCAACAGCAAAAATGGCAGTCGCGTCGATTGAGCTTTCGGTCTCGCCGCGCGATCGGATTCGCCGAACGCGAACGCCGCCGCTGCGGCGCGTCATGGCGCGGCCGAACTCAGAGTCCCGCGCCGTCAAAGTGCACGATTTGCGGCGCGTTGCGCGCGTTATCCAGCAGCCTCAGCGAGCCGCTCTGTACGCCGCGCGCGGCCGGGACGAAGATCAGGCCAATCGTGCAGGCGCGGCCTTGGCCGAGGCTCAGCCCGGCGCGGCAGGTGGTTGACGCCGGATCGATCGCGAAACTCGCGGCGCCCAAGCGCCGCATCTCCCCAATCACCAGCGGCGCCGGACTGCCGGACGGATTCATCACCGTCACGGCGCGGATCGGACTTGAGCTCCCAACCTGATGCGGCCCGAAATAAATGATGCGCGGAGTTACCGTCGCCGAATTCGTCGGCGCAACCGGCGGGGGCGCGGGTGACGGCGTCGGCGTGGGCGTCGCGGTCGGAGCTGGCGGCGTCGGCGTCGCGCTGGCGGTCGGCGTCGGCGTGGGACTTGTAGTGATGGTCGCCGTGGGCGTGGGTGTCGGCGTCGGACTGGGACTTGTAGTAATCGTCGCCGTGGGCGTGGCGGTCGGCGTCGCGGTGGGCGTGGGCGAAGTTGTGGGCGTCGGCGTGGGCGTGGCGTTCGTCGCCGGATAGGCGGCGGCGAACGTCGCCATATCCACGCTGCCCCAGCCGCTGGCCAGATCGTAGCCCGGCTCGGCGACGTAGCCCGACACGCCGTTGAAGGCGTTGTCGCCGGCTGCGATATCGCGCAGGCCCGATCGGCTCGTGTCGTGCAGCGCGCCGAGTTGATAGATGCGCGGATTCGGATTGCCGATCCGGCCGCTTGCGATTTGCCCGATCAGGTTGGCGAGTCCGGCCCAAATCGGCGTCGCGAGACTGGTCCCGCCGATACAGCAATTCATCTGCGCGGTTCCCGCCTGGTTTGGATCGTCGCCCCAATAAAAGCCCGGCGCGAGCGGACTGGCGCCGAGCGCAACGTCCGGCAGATCGCGCGTCCCGTCATCGGGCGTCAGTCCCGCCTGATAGGCCGGCTTCTGAAAAATCGAGCTTTGGCCGCCGCCGCCCGCGCCGATGGAATCGTCCCATACGCTTTCCGTAACATCGCCGACATCGTCGCCCGAGGAGTTGTAAATCGGCGTGAACTGGCTGCCGCCGACCGCCAACACGTTCGGGTCGGCGGCGAATTCGCTCACGTTCAGGCTGCTGCCAACCACGCACGCGGCGCCCGCCGAGTTGAGCGTGAGGCCGGCCGAACCGTCGTCGCCGGCGGCGACGGCGACCGTCTGCCCCTGCGCCGCCGCCTGCGTCAGAATCGAATCGAGCGTGCCGCTATAAAACGTCGCGGCGCCGCCGCAAAAAGAATAACTCACGCTGATTACGCCGCATTGATTGTCGGTTACCGCGCGCTGCAGCGCATCGACCAGCCCGTTGGCCCCCGCGCCAATATAAACGCTGAGCGGAGCGGCCGGCGCCGCCGCATGCGCCCATTCGACGTCGAGCAGCGCCTCGGTCTCGTCCGCGGTGCGGCCGGGATTGACGCTATCGGCCAGCACCCGCGTCAGGCTCGCCGCCGGCAGCGAAAAGGTGGTGTCGAACAGCGTCACCGCGCTGGTCAGCAAGTCGGAATCCTCGACCAGCGCTACGCATTCGCCGCTGCCGGTAATCCCTTGGCCGGCGAGCGGCGTTTCGTCGTAAAACGTCCAGAGATCGGCGGGACCGAACGCCTCGCCTTGCGCGCCCGCGTAGTTCGGCGCCGCCGCCATCGCCAGCGCCCGGCGACCGGCGCCGCGCGCGCTTCTGGCGGCGGCCGATCGCATCGGCGCCGCATGCAGCGTGTTGTCCAGCCCGCCGATCGACGCGACCATCCCGGCGAAGCGCCGCGGTATCCGCGGATCTGTCAGGTTGGCGTAAACCTGGCCGTCCGCGCTGGCCGCGATCGGCGCGGCAAACGCCGCCTCGACCATGTCCGCCCGCGCGTCGGCCGAAACACCCAACGGATTCCGCACGATTATCTGAAAACCCTTGCGCTTGAGCCATCGCACGACCGCGCCGACCTCCGCCGGCGCGCGGCCGAAACGCCGCTCGAACTCCAGCCGCGTCAGCCATCGATGGTAATTCCGGGACGACGGATCCTGTAAGCTCAAAAGAAATTGGTTTAGCTCGGCGCGATTGCGCGGAGCAAAAGAAAGACGAATTTGAAGCTGCTGACCCGGATCGATCGTCGAAGTGAGACCGGCTCTGACAGATACTATCGGATGGCTGTGTGGCAGCGTCACGGTTGGTTCGCTTGCGGCTCGCGCCGCCGACGCCACGCTCAGTGGCAACAGGAGCGGCAAAAGCAGGTTCGCGACAACAAAGCGAAAGAAGGCGCAACGACCGATGAGCCGGGACCGCCGGATTTCCGCACCGCAAAACTTCATTGCGCCGCCGATTACCCGGATGGCCAAATCGTTGTCCGCCATTTTTTTGCCGCGCCGCGGCCGGCGTGAAGTCGGCGGCCGCTTCGCGGTAAATTGATTTGACTATTCATCCCGCGCAGCCGCATATTTCAGCTTGGAATGACGATGCATATTATGGTTCGTCAGCTTTTGATGGTTAGTGGTTATCTATTTTCGAACAACTTCTTCATTGCCGCCGCCGAGATCGGAACGGCCTGCGCTCAATTAGCAATGACAATGCCGCCACGAATGGGATAATCGGCCCGTGCGCGACCACCTCAGCGGTAAATCCGCCAGCAGTCCCCGGATGACCACGTTCGCCGGATCTGATTCGAGCGCCGCGCCCGACGCGCGCGCGCTGGTGATGGCCTACGGATGGAACGCCACCGCCTACCAAATCCTCAACCCCGGTATCGACCACTGGTTCGATCGTTCAGCGCCGGCCGTGGTCGGATATATCCGGCGGCGGAACGTGATGCTGGCCGCGGGCGCGCCGATTTGCCCGGCCGCGGCGCTGCCCGCCGTGATCCGCGCCTTCGAGGATTTCGCGGCGGCGCGGGGATGCCGGGTCTGCTACGTCTGCGCCGCCGAACGATTGCGCGGATTGCTCGCCAATTCCGGCCGCCACGCCGCGATTGTGATTGGCGCCCAGCCCGTTTGGGATCCCGCGCGCTGGGCGCCCGCGCTCATGGCCCATCGCTCGCTCCGCGCGCAACTCAATCGCGCGCGCAACAAGGGCGTCCGGATCGAAACGCTCGATCCGCCGCGCGGGCGCGAGGAACCCGAGCTGGCGGGCGTGCTCGAACGCTGGCTCGAATCGCGCCTGATGCCGCCGCTGCATTTCCTGGTCGAACCGCATACCCTGGCGGGCGAAGTCGCCGATCGCGTCGTGCTGGTGGCGCGCCGTGAGACGCAAGCGGTCGCCTTCCTGGTCGCCTCGCCAGCCCCGGCCCGCAACGGCTATCTGATCGAGCAGGTGGCGCGCGATCCGCACGCTCCCAACGGCGTCAGCGAACTCTTGATCGACGCCGCGATGCGCCAATTCGCCGGCGAAGGGCGCGCCTACGTCACGCTCGGACTGGTCGCTTTATCGACCTACGCCCCGCTCGAGGCCAATCCCGCCTGGCTTAGGCTGCTGATGCTGTTCGCGCGGGCGCACGCCAATCGCTTCTATAATTTCCGCGGCCTCGAACGCTTTCGCGCCAAGCTGGCGCCCAACCGCTGGGAGCCAGTCCACGCCATCTCGAACGAAGCGCGCTTCTCGATCGGCACGCTCTACGCGATCGGCGAGGCCTTCTCCGGCATCCCGCCGTGGCGCGCCGTGTCGCTGGCGGCGCTGCGGGCGCTCAGACTCGAGGCGCGCCACGTCCGCCGTTATCTGGCCAAGCGGCGCCGCGGCGCCTCCGCCTGACCCGCGCCGTCGATGCGCGACGTTTCCGCCGGGCGCCGTCCCAATGGCGTCGGCGGACGCCGCGATGTTAAAGTTATCGAGTCGCCGCTGGCTGCGGCCGTTGACGGCGTGGCGGCCTTGGAGGTTCTCGCATGAGCGAGTGGCGCAAACCCGAATTCGTCGAACTGCGCATGGACGCCGAAATTAGCTGCTACAGCTTCTTGCTCGACGATATGCGCGCCTACGGTAGCCTGCGCAAGTCCGAAGCGACGGATTCGGAGCCGCCGCCTCCGGCCGATTCACGCCCCTTGCGCTAAGCCCCCCGCGATGCGCGTCCGGATTCTCGGCGCGGCCGCCGGCGGCGGGTTTCCGCAGTGGAATTGCCATTGCGAAAACTGCGCGCGGATGCGCCGCGGCGCGTTGCGGGCGACTCCCCGCACCCAATGCTCCGTCGCGGTCAGCGCCGACGGCCGCCGCTGGTGCCTGCTCAACGCCAGTCCCGACATCCTCGCGCAACTGCGCACGCTGCCTTGCCACGACGACGTCCCGGCCGCCGATCGCGCCGGCCCGCTCGACGCGATTTTGCTGACCGACGCCGAACTCGACCATTGCGCGGGCCTGCTGGCGATCCGCGAGACCGGACCGCTCGCGCTCTATTCCACCGCGATTGTCCGCGACTGGATTTTCGGGAAAAACGCGGCCTTCGCCGCGCTCTGTCAGCCGGGCCGGCTGGATTGGCGCGAGCTTTCGCCCAGCGTCGCAACCACCGCGGCTGAAATCGTCATGCGCACCGCGGCCGGCGCCGACACCGGACTGCGCTGCGCCGCCCTGCCCGTCGCCGCGAAGATTCCGCGCCACGCCGGCGCCGCCGGGCCGGAACCGTCCGGCGCCGCGATCGCCGTGCGCATCCGGTCAGTGAATGGCGGTGGCGCGCTATTGTACGCGCCCTGCTTCCGCCGCCTCGACGAGGCGCTGATCGACGCGGCGCGCGGCGCCGCCTGCCTGATCCTCGACGGCAGTTTCTGGTGGGAAGACGAAATGGCGCGGCGCGGCGTCGGCGCGGCCGCCGCGTCCGCGATGGGCCATCTGGCGATCGGCGGTCCGCACGGCAGTCTCGCGGCGTTGCGCACGCTCTCCGGAATGAGGAAACTTTACTCCCATATCAA
>DAHZDR010000366.1 GCA_027403435.1 Deltaproteobacteria bacterium | reverse complement strand
TCGGCCCGCACGAAGCATTTGGCGGTTACGGAGGGATAGGCGGGATTGCCGGCGGGGGCGTGGCCGGCCCATTTGAGGATATTCTCGAAATTGCCTTCGAGCGCGATTTCGAGGTCGTGAATCTTGACCCCGCGGCGGGTCGCGTTGAGCACGTAGCCGACCGTCAGGCAGCTACCCACCGCCGACAGCAACTGCTCATGCGCGCTGGCGGCGGAATCGCTCGCGTCCAGCCCCTCCGGCTCGTCCATCTGCACGGTATGCTTGCGCATGTAGGCCTTGGCCTTGAAGCCGCCCTGCCATACCACGCGCGACTTCCATGGTCCGGAAACGCCCTTGAGCACTTCGGGATCGTCGCGCATCGAATCGAGAATCGCGTTGATTTTTTCAACGCGCAGTCCGTTCAGTTCCTTGTCCGCCATCGTGGTTCTCCCGCTTCGCGAAATTGGCGCAATCGACTCCGGCTCAGGCGTATTCGCGCCGCAGTATCTCGGCCGCTTCGGAAATCGCCTGGAGTTTGCGATAGGCGATTTCGGGCGTACTCACGCAACGTTCGGCAAAAGTGCCGAAGCCGCAATCCGGATTGAGGAAAATTTTCTCCGGATCGAAATATTTGAGCATTTGCTTGACTCGCCCGACGATCTGTTGCGGATTCTCGATCGTATCGGTGCGCGGATTGGCCACGCCCAGGCCGATCTCTTTTTCGTTGCGATATTCCTTGAAGACCTCGATTTCGCCGGCGCGCGGCGTCGCCATCTCGAGCACCAGCTGAGCGACGTTCATCCGCATCAGCCACGGCAGCAGCGGGCCGTAATTGCCCTTGAGCAGCACGTCCTCTTTGCGGCTCCAGTTGCCGCGGCAGACATGCACGCCGAAGCGCACGCCGTCGATCCCATCGACCACCTCGTTGACCAGCCGGACGGCGAACTCAAGCTCGGTGGTCGGATCGCTGCGCGAGCCCAGCGCCGCGCACATGAAGGTCTGTTCGGCCTCGTCGCCATAGACCACCTGCGAAATCGACGGCTCGTCGAGCTGGATAAAATCGACGCCCATCTCCTTCAGCGCGATCACCTCGCGGCGCAGAATCCGCACCACGTCCTTGGCCAGATCCTCGCGCGTCGGATAGGTCTGGTCCGACAGCCCCTCGAACCAGCTCGACCGCGTCAGCAGATACGGCCCCGGAATCGGCATCTTGGTCTGGCGCGTGGTGTGGGCCTTGAGGAACCTGGCCTCGTCAACCGCGATGCCTTCCTCGCGCTCGCGCACCCTGGCGACCGCGATCGGGCTTTTGATCGCGAAGGCGGGCACGTCGAGTCCGCGCAGGATTTCCTCGAACCCGGCGCGGTCCTTGATATAGTCGAGCAGCTCCGAGAGCTTCATCAACCGCATCCCGCTGAGCTTTTCGACCACGAAGGAATAGAAATTGTCGCGCCGGGTCTCGCCGTCGCTGACGATATCGACGCCCGCGTCCTCCTGGTACTTGATCGCGGCGAGCACCGCGTCGTCGGCGATCCGGTTGAACTCCTCGACGGAGATTTCGCCCGCCTGGCGCCGCCGGAGCGCGTGAATCAGCCATTCCGGCCGCGTCCATGACCCCACCGTTGTGACCGGAAACAATTTCGCCTTAGCCATCAGCGCGCCTCGCACAGCGAAAGAATTTGGCCACTTTGACAATTGTCGGCCGGGCTTGGCAAGCGGATCGCCCAAGCCGCGCGGGTGCGACGGCCGCGCTCAATCGAACGGGCAGGCGGACGGCAGCGCGCCGCTGCCAATCCCTTCGCAATCGGTGGTGAAAGTCAGGTTGCCGCGATCATCCAGCCGCACCTTCCAGATTGTGTCGTAATCGTTGCGGTTCCAGCGCGGCAACGCCGCCGCGCCCAGGCCGTAATCGCTCAGCAATTGGCCGACGATTGCGCCGATCGTCGCGTGCTCCCATGCGACCAGGACGGTCTTGCCGCTGAAGCGGCTGGCGGCGCCGCCGAAGAAGAAAAATCGTTCGGCCGCGCGTCCGTCCCACCAGTCGAAGGCGGTCGTCAACTCCAGCGGCAGCCGGTTCGCGATCGCAAACGGCGTGAGCGTCAGCGCCGGGCGGATATAGGAAAAGCGCGGCCCGCCCGCGCGCCCGCGCACCGGCTGCGCGGGGTCCGACGCATAGAGGAAATCCGGGCGTCCGCCGATCTTTTGCAACAGCGCCGGCGCGGCCCCGATCGCCCGCCATTCGCCCTGGCAAACCAGATTGCCGTTTTCGAACAAGGGCGTCGGATGGGCTTCGGCGTGGCGGATGAAATAGACCGTTTCGTGACGATTCACGCCGGCGGGCGGACGCTGTCCGGCGGCGGCCGAACTAATCGTGATCGCGGCTTCGAGGCAGGCGCCGCCGCCCCGCAAGTTCAGGTTTGGATAAGCCGCCGGCGGCGCGATCGCCATGCGATAAGCGTGGAATGCCGCGGCCGCGCCCGGCTTCAGCGAAATCACCGCGACCGTGCCGTAAGCGGCGGCCGCAAACGGCGCGGACTGGAGCTTCCACCCGGCAGCGGCAGCCATCCGCCGCACGATCGCGGCGAGCGTTTCCGGCGGCGCCGCAAAGACGAAATTGCCCGGACGCCGCGCGCGCAGGATCCGCGCCACCAGCGCCTCGTTGGCGCCGTCTTGATCGCGATAATCGATTCCCTGGCACGGCGCCTGCGCGCAGGCCGCCGCCGCCGCGGTCGCCGCCGCGATCGGCGCGGCGTAAAGCAGCGCAAACGGCTCGATCGTCTCAAGCGGCGCAAGGTCGGGCAGCTTGCCCGCCGGGCCGACGCCGCGCGTCGTCGGCGCGAGCGCGAAAATGCCGTCCGCCGCCGCGCCCGTCAGACGGGCCAGCCACGGCCCCAGCCTGAGCGCGCGTTGCAGGCCGCGCGGCGAAAGGCCGCCGGTCACGGGATCGGTCTCGGCGGCGCGCACGAAAATCAGGTTAATCGCGTCCGGATCGAGCGCGGCCGGCGCCGCGCGCGCCGCGCCGGAACCGGCGAGCCAAAGCGCGCCGGCCAGAGCTATCAGCGCCGCGCCAATCCAGCGGCGCTTCGAGACGAATTTTTGGATGCGCGCGCGCCGCCGAATCCGCTCCCGCGCCGTGCGCGTCAGCATCGCGCGCGCGACCGCGCCGCGCCGATCATTGCAGCGGCGGCTCGTCGTCCGCCGGCGCCATCACCGGCGACCCGTGATGGAGAATCATCAGCCACCGGCCGGCGCCGCCGCGTTCGAAAACGTTGGTGGCCAGCACCTGCGAGCGCATCACCCCGTCATAGCCGCGCTGGGTCAGATTTTCCTCGACCATCACCACCGCCAGATCGCCGCTTACGGCGACGCTGGCATCGCGGATATCGAAAGTCATCTCGAAGGCGCCGGCGAAAATCCGCTGCCAGCTCGTCATCACCGGACCCCATCCGGTCAGCCGCCGCCAGCCCGGATGCACGCAGACGATCTTCCGCTCGCGCATCCACACGCGTTCCATCCGGCCGAGTTCGAGGCTTTCGAACGCCCGGTAAAATTCCCGATTTGCTTCGAGGACGGCTTCGCTGTCGTTCATGGCTCCAGCCCCCACCACAAGCGGCGAGCCAAGCCTAACCCGCGCGGCGGGACGACGCCAGCGCGCGCGCCCGTTCAGCGCATAGGCGACACATTTGGAGTTGGCGGGGTTATGGCGCGCGGCGGATCCGCGTCACATCCCGCCGAGCAGCCGCCGGCGCCGATTC
>DAHZDR010000365.1 GCA_027403435.1 Deltaproteobacteria bacterium | reverse complement strand
GAATCGGCGGCGGGCGTCGCGACGGTTCCCGGCGCCAGTTCCGGCGCGGAGGAACATGAACGGCCCGCGCCGCCGGCGCTGCGCCGCGAGCTTGCGGCGATCCGCGACGATCTGCGATCGCTGCGCGCGCTGCTGGCGCGCTGAGCGCCGCCACCGGCGCGGCTATTCCCCGCCCGCGACGGCGCCGGCCGCGGGCCGCGGCGAAGTTAACGCGCCCGTCGCCAAATCCTTGAGCGTCAGCCGGCCCAGCGCCGTACGTTCGGCCGCGGCGATTTGCGCGAGCGCGGCGGCCAGCCGTTCGTCGCCGGCCGCGGGCGGCGCGAAAACGCCCAGGGCGTCCGCCACCGTGAGCGCCGCCGCGTCGCGCGCGAGGAAAATCCCGCTGGCGGAGCCGTCCGCTCCGTCCGACGCCGCCTCCACGATTACGCCGCCGCGTTTAAGCCGCTCGATCAGCGGGGCCAGCGCCTGCTCGCTGGCGCCAAGCTCGGCGGCGACGCCGCGCGCGGTGCAGGCGATGGCCGCCGCGCCATCGAGCATCCGGCGCGCCGCGCGAATCAGGATCAGCAGGGTCGCGGCGCGGACGAAATCGGGCGACCGTTCCTCGATCGCGAGCGCCGGCGCTTCGCTTTGCGACGTCGCCGCCGTCAGCTCGGCGCCGAACAGCACGATAATCCACACGATATAAAGCCACGTCAGCAGGATCGGCACCGCCGCCAGCGCGCCGTAAATCGCCTGGTAGCGCATCGCGCCGGCCTGGAAACGCAGGTATCCCCATTGGCCGGCCTGGAGCGCCACGGCGGCCGCGAAGCCGCCGATCGCGGCGGATCCGGGCCGCACGCGAGTGTTTGGAAAAAACATGTAGAGGAAGCAGAAGCCGGCCAAGATCGAGGCGGTTGACGCGGCCCAGGCCGCGCCCGGCAGATGCGGCAGCGCGCGCAGCAGATGCGTGCGCATCGGCACCGCCGCAACCACCAGCAACGGCACGGTGAAGGTGACGCTCAGATAATCCGAAAATTTTCGCAGCCAGGTGCGGCCGCGGACGACGTTGAAGATCGCGTTGAAGGCGTTTTCGATCGCGCCCAGCGTCAGAATCGTCGTCACCAGCAGGGTCGCGCCGCCAATCTCGCCGAGCGATCGCGCGCTCACGTTACTGACGAACTTCATCAGTTCATCCGCGACCTGCGGCGAATTCATCGCGAGGTAACGGTCAATCAGCGGCCGGATCCGCTGCGCGCCGCCGACTCCCGCCAGCACCGAAAACGCCAGCGCCAGCATCGGCACCAGCGCGAGGCTCGAGGTATAGGTGAGCGCGGAGGCCCACAAAATCCCGTTATGGCGATTGAAGCCGGCGACCGCGGCGCGCAGCGTGCGCCACGGTTCGCGCCGCGCCAGCCGCTGGACCTGTTCGATTCGCGAGCGCGCGCCCGCCATTCCAATCCGCTCGCGCAAATTCGCCGTGAGCATGCGCCCTCCACTGGTTTTTGTGCGATTTCGTTCCAATTTCGCCCGCACCGCCGCCGCCGTCAAGCGCCCCCCGCGCGCCGCCCTGCAATCTTGCCGCGCGATATTGAGGAAAACTTCGCCCGATCCGTCCGCCAGCATCGAGAGCTTAACCGACAACCATCGCGGCGGAGAATACTGGACCGCGGCCTTGCGCGCCCGCGGGATACGGCGGCGCGCAGAGCGCGGCAAATTTCGGTTGCCGATCGTCGAAACTCGCTATAGACCATGGGACGACACGAGTCGCAGGATTGGCGGCTAACGCTCTGAGGACCGCGATAAGCGAACTCCGGGGAGGGAAAGCGTGACTGCTGGCGTCTCGGCCGAGAGCAGAATTCTGGGTGGTCTTTGGGGCGCCGCGGTTGGCGACGCGCTCGGAGTCCCGGTCGAGTTTTGCCCGCGGAAGGACCGAGAGCGCGACCCGGTCACGGACTTGCGTGGCTATGGTACGCACAATCAGCCCCTTGGCGCCTGGTCCGACGATACTTCGCTGACCCTCTGTACGGTCGATAAGCCGCCTCGGGCAGGGAAGGATATCAACTGAAACAATGCGAGATAGAGGTGAATTGTGACTTGCGAAGTTGCCGTAATGAACAAGCCTGGCGTCGCCTTGGCAGCGGACAGCGCCGTAACCCTGGGCGACGGGGAAAAGGTTTATCTAACGGCTGAAAAACTGTTCCAAGTGTCGCCATCTGTGCCGGTTGGCATGGCATCGCCAGTGCCGGTCGGCATCATGACTTACGCAGGGGCAGACATCATGGGTGTTCCCTGGGAAACCGTCGTCAAGCTGTACTCACAGAAGCTCGGTCAGCGATCATTCGATCGGCTTGAGCAGTACGCGCAGGACTTCCTCCGTTTCGTCGAAGGGTCGCAGACATTGTTCCCGGAACCTGTTCAGCGGCGATTTTTCCGTCAATCAGTCGGATCCTACTGGTCCCAATTTTTCTTGAGCCCACTGAGAGAACATTTGGAAAAGAAGCCGGAGGACAGGAAGCGCGCAAGCGCAATACTTCTCGAGCTCATTCAGAAGGATTGCGAAGACACTCGCGCAAAGTATCAGACGATGGAAGAGCTTGGCGGCGGCTACGGAGACCGGATACTGGAGGAATACCCTTCCGAACTGAATGAGTTAGAAAAGGAAATGTTCGGATCGTTTAAGCCCCC
>DAHZDR010000360.1 GCA_027403435.1 Deltaproteobacteria bacterium | reverse complement strand
GGGGGGGCGGACGGAATTTGGATCGAACGGCCGGCCGTGCGGGTTCCCGCACGGGATGGCGGACGCATGCCCGAATATGGAGCGGCGGCGCGGGCGAATTGCGGATGAGGGAGGGCGCGCCGGAAGCGGACAACGTTCCTGGGGAAGCCTTCGCGCCTGACGGCGGGAGGCGGCGGTGGAGCGGCGGAGGCGGGAAGGCTTGCCTCGGAAGGTTGGCGCGCTCGCGAGCTTGCGCAGGCGTGAGGCAATCGGCGGACAGGAATCAGCGGCGGATCGGTAATCGTGGGCCGGAAGCCACGGCGCGCGGCGGGGCGCTTGCGCGGCGTCTGAGAAGCGGAGAATCTAACTGGGGCGATGCTCTATCTGGCTTTATTTTCCCTGCACACGCGCTATCCGGCGCTCAATGTCCTGCGTTACGAGACCTTTCGCTCGGTGCTCGCGGGGCTGACGGGGCTCGCCCTGTCGCTGGCGATGGGTCCGCTGCTAATCCAGCGCTTTCGCGCCGCGCATATCGGCCAGACCATCCGCGACGACGTTCCCGCGGCGCATCAGAAGAAGGCCGGCACGCCGACGATGGGCGGTTTGCTGATCCTGGCCTCATGCCTGGTGGCGACGATCCTGCTCGCCGATCCAGCGGACCCTTACGTATGGCTGGCGCTGTTCGTGATGGTCGGATTTGGCGTAATCGGCTTTTGCGACGACTATCTGAAACTCCGGCGCGGCCGCGGGATGGGTCTCAGCGGACCGCAAAAGCTCTTCTGGCAGTTCGCCTGCGCGTTCGTCGCCGCGATGACGCTGTTCGTGCTGCTGGGCTTCGACACCCATCTGACGTTCCCGTTTTTCAAGCGGATCCATCCGAACCTGCATTGGTGGCTCTACGTGCCGTTCGCGATGCTGGTGATCGTCGGCTGCTCGAACGCGGTGAATCTGACCGACGGCCTCGACGGACTCGCGATCGGTCCGGTGATGACCACGGGTTTCTGTTACTGGCTGTTCACCTATGTCTCGGGCAATCTCAAGTTCGCGCGTTACCTTGACGTGCCGCACGTCGAAGGCTCGGGCGAACTCGCGATCTTCTGCGCCGCGCTGATCGCCGCGTCGCTGGGTTTCCTCTGGTATAACGCCTACCCGGCGTCGATGATGATGGGCGACGTGGGCGCGCTCTCGCTGGGCGGCGCGCTCGGCGCGGTGGCGCTGCTCTCCAAGCAGGAACTGGTGCTGCCGATCGCGGGCGGGGTTTTCGTGATCGAGGCGGTTTCGGTCATCATGCAACGCTACTACTACAAAATGACCCATCGGCGGATTTTCCGCATGGCCCCGCTGCATCATCATTTTGAACTTGGCGGATGGCCCGAAACGGTGGTGGTGACGCGCTTCTGGATTATCTCGATCGTGTGCGCGCTGGTTGCGGTCAGCACGCTCAAGCTGAGATAGCGCCGCCGATGAATCTCGCGGGCCAGCGCGTGATGGTGATCGGACTGGGCGTAAGCGGCCGCGCCGCGGCCCGGCTCGCGGCGGCGCACGGGGCGCGGTTGACGATGGCCGATGCGCGGGCCGACCTCCCGCGCGAGGGGCTGCCGGCCGGGGAATTACGGCTCGGTCCGGAGGATCCGGCGTGGCTCGACGGCGTGCAACTGGCGATTGCGAGTCCGGGCGTGCCGCCGTCGTCGCCGCTGATGCGCGCGGCGCGCGCCGCCCGCATCCCCCTGATCGGCGAACTGGAATTCGGCGCGCGCTTTATTTCGGCCCCGATCGCCGCGGTGACCGGCTCCAACGGCAAAAGCACAGTGACCGTGATGCTGGGCGGGATTTTGCGCGCGGCCGGCCGGCGGGTTTTCGTCGGCGGCAATCTCGGCACGCCGATCGCCGAAGCGGCGGACGGCAATTTCGACGCCGCCGTGATCGAGGCTTCGAGCTATCAGCTCGAATTGATCGAAAGTTTTCGGCCGCGCGTCGCGGTCCATCTGAATCTCACCGAGGACCATCTCGATCGCTATCGCGACCTCGCCGAATATGGCCGCGCCAAGGCGCGGATTTTCGAATTTCAGGAGGCGGCCGATTGCGCCGTGCTGAATCGCGACGACGCCCACGTCTGGCGGCTGAACGAGAGCGTGCGCGCGCGCGTCTTTAGCTTCGGCCACGAACGGCCGGCGCCGCCGTCCGCCGCCGCGATTTGGCCCGAGCGCGGCGGCCTCGCCTGGCGTTATCGCGGCGCCGAGGGGCGGATCGATCTCGCGCGGTTTCGTAGCGGCGGCCGGCATAATCTGGCGAACGCGATGGCGGCGGCGGCGGCGGGGCTGGCGATGGGCGCGGACGCGGCGGCGATCGAGGCCGCGCTCGCGGCGTTCCGGGGGCTGGCGCATCGGCTGGAATTCGTCGCGGAAAAACGCGGCGTGCGCTACGTGGACGATTCCAAGGGGACCAACGTCGGCGCGGCGGTCGAAGCGCTCAACGCCGTGGGCGCGCCGGTAATTCTGATCGCCGGCGGCGTGGACAAGGGGGGCGATTACGCGCCGCTCAAAGCCGCCCTGGGCGAACGGGCGCGGCTGGCGATTTTGATCGGCGCGGCGCGCGAAAAGCTGCGCGCGGCGCTGGCGGGCGCGGTCGCGATCGAGCTGGCGCCGGCGTTGGGCGAGGCCGTGCGGATTGCGGCCGAGCGGGCGCGGCCGGGCGATACCGTGCTGCTCTCGCCGGCCTGCTCGAGCTTCGATCAATTCAAGGATTATGCGGAACGTGGGCGGATATTTCAGGAGCTGGTTCGGGCGCTGTGAGGCGGTCGCGCCGGAGCGCCCCGACCCGTGGCTTTGCGTGCCGGCCGCGGCGTTGATCGCGCTCGGCCTGTTGATGGTGTTGAACACCACCTATTTCCTGGGCCAGGAGAAAACCGGCGACGCGTTTCATTTCTTCAAGCTGCATCTGGTCCATATCGCCGCCGGCCTGTGCGTGATGTTCGCGCTTTCGCAATTGTCGCTGGCGGGACTGCGGCGGCTGGCCGCGCCGCTGATGATCGTGGCCGTGATTCTGCTGGCGCTAATCTGGATCCCGGGTCTGGGCGTGACGCGCGGCGGGGCGCGGCGCTGGGTGCGGCTCGGTCCCGTGCTGGCCGAACCGTCGGAGCTGGTCAAATTCGCCGTGGTGTTCTTTCTCGCCGACTATCTGGAGCGCCGCCAGGAGCGGATGGCGGACTTCCGGCGCGGCCCCCTGCCGGCGATGATCGTGGTCGGCGTGATCGCCGCGGTGGTGCTCAAACAGCCCGATTTCGGAACCACTGTGATGCTCGTGGCGATTTTGTTCGTGATGCTGTTCGCGGGCGGCGCGCGATTGTTCGATTTAGGCCGCGCCGGCGCTTGCGCGGCCGCGGTGCTGGCGCTGCAGGCGGTCGCGAAGCCCTATCGGATGCGGCGGCTGGCGACGTTCGCCGATCCGTGGCGCACCGCGCGCGGCGCCGGGTTTCAGCTTATCCAGTCGCTGATCGCGCTCGGCGAAGGCGGCGGCTGGGGCGCCGGTCTCGGCGCCGGCCGTCAGAAGATGTTCTATCTGCCGCAGGCCCATACCGATTTCGTCTTTGCCGTGGTCGTCGAGGAATTCGGGCTGGTCGGCGCGTTGGTGGTTTTTGCGCTTTTCTGCATGATTCTGTTGCGCGGACTGCGGATCGCCCATGAAGAGCCGGAACCGTTCGCCAGTCTGCTCGCGGTCGGACTGACCGCGATGATTTCGCTGCAGGCCTTGGTCAATATCGCCGTGGTGATCGGCCTGGCGCCGACCAAAGGCTTGCCGCTGCCGTTCCTGAGCTACGGCGGGACCTCGATCGTGATGGCGCTGGCGGCGCTGGGGACGCTGCTGGCGCTGGCGCGCCGGCCGGCGGTGCGATGAAAGTGGCGATTGCGGGCGGCGGCACCGGCGGCCATCTGTTCCCAGCCGTGGCGCTGGGCGAAGAGCTGCGCCGGCAACGTCCGGAGGTCGAAGTGTTGCACGTCGGAACCAGCAATGGCCTCGAGGCGGCATGGCTGCCGCAAAGCGGCTTGCGTTACGAATTATTTCCGGTGCACGGCCTGCGCGGCAAGGATCCGCTGTCACGACTGCGCGCATTGCGGGAATTTCTCGCCGCGGTCGGCCGGGCGCGTCGGATGTTACGCGAATTCGGCGCCAGCCTGGTGGTCAGCGCCGGCGGTTACGCCTCGGCGCCGACTGCGGTCGCCGCGATCATCGATCGAATTCCGCTTGTGTTAATGGAGCAAAATACGCGGCCTGGATTGTCCAATCGCCTCCTGTGGCGCTTTGCCCACCGAATCTGTGTCGGATTCGCCGATACCGCCGCGTTCTTCCCGGCT
>DAHZDR010000356.1 GCA_027403435.1 Deltaproteobacteria bacterium | reverse complement strand
GTGCGTGGCGCATCCTGTAATGCCGGCGAGGAACAGCTCGCCCGCGCCGGGCGCCTCGCCCGGTCCGCCGTGATAGGCGCCGTCGTCGATCACGAGTTGGTTGTGCCGGGCGTTCCAGATATGCCGTCCCGGAATTCCGGTGCTGACCGTTTTGACTTTCGGATTGATATATCGATCGGCCATTTCGACTCGCCTCCGTAGCCGCGATCGCGCCGTCAAAACGCGCGATGTTTCACGTGAAACGGGATGAAATTCTTCACCCCCACGCGCGCGCATCCGCCGCACGTCAGCGCGGCGGCGCGGCCGATTATTCGGCGCAGACGCCCGCCAGACTGCATAGCGCGACGCTGCGCCGGCCCTCGCGCAGGTCGTTGCGGTCGAAGCCGTTGGTCAGATAGGCGAACGAAATTCCGCTCGCCGGATCCGCCCACGCCATCTGTCCGCCGAAGCCCGGATGGCCGAACGCGAGCGGCGAATTGGTGCGGCCGAAGCCGCGCATGTTGGCGCGGCCGTCGTCGCCGGCAATCACGATTCCCAGCGCGCGGTTGGCGCGGATTTTCAGCACCGGGTCGGTCAGGTCGCCGCTGCGGATCCGGCGCGCTTCGGCCAGCATTTCGGGCCGCCAGATTTGCGCGCCGTCGTGGGCGCGGCCGTCGTTGAGCAGCGCCTGATAGAACAGCGCGAGGTCGCCCGCCGACGTGGCCAGTCCGCCGGCGGGAAAATCGGCCTCGCGCAGCACGGGATCGTTGAATTCGAGCACCACGTCTTCGTTAATCGTGGCGACTCCGGCGCGCGGCGGCGTGACGCCGAGCTTGCGATAGTCCTCGGCGCTGGCCGGCTCGCCGACCCATTTTAAGTCCGCGATCCGACCCTGCAACTCGCGCGGCGTGCCGATTCTGAGGTCGGGGACGCCGAGCGGTTCGGCGATCCGCTGGCGCACGAAATCGCCCAGCCGCATACCGCTGACGCGTTCGATCGCCTCGGCGATCGGCCAGTAGTTGGCATGCACGTGATAGGCGAAGCGCGCGCCCGGCGGATGCTCCGGGCGCCACTGCGCGAAGCGTTCGAGCCGCCGCTTGCGATCGCCCCAATCCTTCGGCGAGCCCGGCGCGATCGGAATGCCCGAGGTATGCGTCAGCAGATGCTCGAGGGTGGTCGTCTCCTTGCCGTTGGTCCCGTACTCCGGCACGTACTTGACGATCGGGTCGGCGGCGCTGATTTTGCCCTTCTGCATCAGCAGCCACAGGGCCGACGAAGTGATCGCCTTGGTCGCCGACATCGCGACGAAGCGCGTGTCGTCGGTCGCCTCGCGCTCGGCGCCGCCCTGAAGCGCGCGCCCGTAAGTGCGCATCGCGGCGATTTTGCCGCGGCGCGCAATCGCGACCTGGCAGGCCGGCAGCAGTCCGTCGCGAACTTCGCGTCCGGCGCGTTCGAGCAGCGCCTGGACCTTGTCGGGGTTGAGGCCAACTTCGGCGGGATTCGCGGCGAAGAATTGAGACGATGGCATCGTAATTTCTCCTCGGGCCGAGCTTAGTCTTTTCGCGCCGCGATCGTCCACCGGCCGCGAGCTTGCGCGGCCGCGCCGTCCGGTTTCGTCCGGCGCCGCGCGGCTGTTACGATTTTCGCGAGGACTGCGCGATGGCCGCCGATGACTTGCTGCTCGAACTCGCCCGCTTCGTCGAACGTGTCGCCGCGATCGGCCGCACCGGTCTGGCCTTCCAGCCGGAAGGTTACGACGCCGAACGCTACGAAAGCCTGCTGCGCGAAGCCGCGTGGATCCGCGCGGCGCTGGAGGCGAACGCCGCGCTCGACGCCGCCGCGCTGGCCGCGCGCTGGCGCGCGGAGGTCGGCGCGGGCTACGACGGCTACGTCACGGCGGGCGCGGGATGCGGCGCGATCGTCTTCAACGAACGCGACGAACTGCTGATGATCCAGCGGCCGGGCGGACGCTGGTGGTATCCGACCGGCTTCTGCGACGTCGGCGAATCGCCGGCGGAAAACGTCGCCCGCGAAGTCCGCGAGGAGACCGGCCTAATCGTCACGCCCACGCGCTTAATCGGCGTGATCGACAGCCTCAAGGCGGGTTCGCCGTCGCGCCACATCTATTCGCTGCTGTTTTATTGCCGGCGCGACGGCGGCGCGCTGAAACTCCATCCGCTGGAGACGCTCGACGCCGGATTTTTCCCGCTCGAGCGGCTGCCCGGGCCGTTGCATGGACACGATCGCAAATGGCTGCGGCTCGCGCGCGAATTCCACTTCGAAGGGCGCGTCGCAACTTATTTCGATCCGCTGTGAGCGCGCGAAGGCGCGAATTCCGCCGTTAACGGCGCATCAGAAAGCGGTCGCGCGGCGCGCGGTGAACGCCGCCAGGGCGAAAGTGGCCAGCGCAAACGCGACCGCGACGGCGATCGCGAACGCCAGCGACGGCAGTCC
>DAHZDR010000354.1 GCA_027403435.1 Deltaproteobacteria bacterium | reverse complement strand
GCGGCTACAATCGTCACTGGCTGGTTCCCCACGTCGCCGAACCGGCCGCGCGCCGCATGCTGGTCCGCCTCGTCACCGTCGAATGCGGGTTCATCCTCGGCGTCTTCGGACTTGCCGCGATCCTCGCGAACACGCCGCCAGCGCATTGACGGACGCGCGCCGCGCGCGGCGACCAAAGCGTCCGCGGCGCCCGTTTCGGCCGCACCGGCGCGCGCTCAGCCACGGCCCGGAGGTTGCGCGGCGCTCAGTCCAGCAGGCATCCCGGCGCCGGAAAGCTCCGGCACAATTCGCGCACTTCGGCGCCGACCCGCGCGATCGCCGCTTCGTCTTCGCTATGCGCGACGACCTCGTCGATCCACGCCGCCACCCGCTTCATCTCCGCCTCGCCCATCCCGCGCGAAGTCACCGCCGGCGTGCCCATCCGCACCCCGCTCGGACTGAAGGGCTTGCGCGGATCGTAAGGCACGGTGTTGTAGTTGCAGATAATTCCGGCGCGATCGAGCGCCTGCGCCGCCTTCTTCCCGATCACTTTCTTGTTGGTCAAATCGATCAGGATTAGATGGTTGTCCGTGCCGCCGGAAACCAGATTGAAGCCGCGGTTCATCAGCTCGGCCGCGAGCGCTTGCGCATTGCGCACCACCTGCCGGCCATACTCCTTGAATTCGGGCGTGGCCGCCTCCTTCAGCGCGACCGCGATCGCCGCCGTCGTATGGTTATGCGGGCCGCCCTGGAGTCCGGGAAATACCGCCTTGTCGATCTTCTCCGCCAGCTCTTTGCGGCACATGATGATCGCGCCGCGCGGACCGCGCAGCGTCTTATGCGTCGTCGTCATCACGACGTCCGCATATGGCACGGGGTCCGGATGAACCCCGGCGACAATCAGTCCCGAGATGTGCGAGATGTCGGCCAGCAGGAACGCGCCGACCTCTTTGGCGATTTCGCCGAAAATCCTGAAATCGAACTGGCGCGGATAGGCGGTCGCGCCGGTCACGATAATCTTTGGCCGCTCCTTGAGCGCCAATTCCCGGATCGCGTCGTAATCGATCCGCTGCGTCTCGCGATCGACCACGTAATGCACCGGCCGCCAGAACGACCCGGTGATACTCACGTTCCAGCCGTGCGTCAGATGGCCGCCGTGGGGCAGCGCCAGACCCATCAGCGTGTCCCCCGGCTTGAGCAACGCGAAATAGACCGCCAGATTCGCCGGCGATCCCGAATAAGGCTGCACATTGACGTGCTCGGCGCCGAACAGCGCCTTCGCCCGCTCGATCGCCAGCGTCTCGATCTCGTCGATATAGCGCTGGCCCTCGTAGTAGCGCTTGTGCGCGTATCCCTCGGAATATTTGTTGGTCAGGACCGAGCCGGTCGCTTCGAGCACCGCCCGCGAGACATAATTCTCCGACGGTATCAGCCGCATCGACTCGATCTGATAGCGCTCTTCATCCTTGATTAGCCGGTAAATTTCCGGATCGCTTCGCCGCAATTCGTCCACTCGTTTACTCCACCCGCGCGTCGCTCTCCGCAAAGGCTACCGGCCGGCCCGCGCCGACGCAAAACCGCGCCCTATTGCAAATCCGGCGGCGTCATCTTGCGAATCCATCCGCGAAAGTCGCCCTCAAAGCCGATCGCCCGCTGGCGTTCGCGCACCCGCGCCATAATTTCCGCCACCTTTTCGCCCGCAAGCGGCTCGCGCGCGTTGATACTCGCGGCCATCCGCAAGCCCTCCTGATGGACCCGCTCGCGCGCCGCTTCGGTCAACGGCGCCAGATCGCCCTCCGGCCTCAAGCCTAGATAGGCCTCGGCGATATGCGTGCCGATTTCCGTTCCGCTGACCAGCGAATCCTTAATGTTGCCCTTGCCGGTCAACACGTTGCCAGCCGCGTAAATCGCCGTGCGCCCTTCGAGCAGCAAGCCGACGCCGGCGTTGGCGTACTGGTAAACCTCGCCGCTCGCGGGAATTCCGGGTATCGGCTCGGGAATGCTCCCAATCGAACTGATCGTCATCGGCGCCGTCACCGGCCGCGCCGAGTCCGGCACGGTCCGCACCTTGCCGTCGGCCACTTCCGTGCGGCTCATCTGGATTCCCGTCAGCCGCCCATTTTCGACGATCAAGCCGGTTGGCACGCTCAAGTCACGGAACTCGAACAGAAATTTGCGCTGCGCCTTCTCCAGAATCTTCGCCCGCGCCATCCGCATCGCCTCCGCGCGCTTGGGCGTTGCGTCCGGCGCGATATCCGAAAGCGGCATATCCAGCACCCGCCGCCGGTAGTAGAGCGTACACGGCGCGATTCCGAGCTCCGCCCAGGTCAGGTTATGGCTCTTCAGCACCGGCTCGAGACCCTCGCGTTCCAGCTTGAGCATGTCCTCCTGGATTCCACGCGCGGCGAGCCCCTTCAGCGCCATCTCGATTTGCAGCACCTTGACCACGTCGATCGAGGCCAGTCCGCCGCCCACAACCGTCGTTCCAGGCGTGAGTTCGTAACGCGGACCGTTGTAATTCGCTTCAGGATAATGGTTGAACCAGTAAATCAGCGGATTCTGGTAAACCAACCCCTGATCGACCCACTGGTCCGCGCCCGCGACCGGAAATGGCCGATCGCGCCACGCGCCGTTGCTCAGCACCACCGCGCTCAGGCCCCACTCTTCGCGCAGCATGCCGAAGTCCAAATCGCGCCCGAGCCGGGTCATCGGCACGTAATGGATATTCGGATGGTCGAGGCGCTTGTTGATCTCCTCGTATTCGTCGCGCCGCTGTTTCACATGCCAGCGCGGCAGACCGTCTTCGATTTTTCCGTACGGACGCGGATTCTGTTCGATCACGATCACCGTGGTCCGCCGCTCCGCGAGAATTCGGGCGATTTCGGAACCTGCCGTCGCCGCGCCGATTACGGCGACCACATGAGTCGGATCCGGTAGAACACTTGCAGCCATAGCGATGCGCATTCTCCACGCCGCTTGTCGCCGGGGCGTGGCGTCGGGCAATTGGTCGTTGATGATCCGCCGCGCCGCTCGCCGCAAGCGCCGCGCCCGCGCCCACCGAGGGCGCGCAAGTCGTCCCGTTTTTCTAGCACAATGCGCCGTCGCGGATTAACCGCCCGCCCACTCGCGACAATTCCAGCGCCGGCGGCTTGCGCCTCGCCCACGCCCGTGTTTTCCTGATCGCGCGATGTCCACATCATGGAAATCCGCGCCCTCATGGATTATCGCCGCGATTGTCTGCGCGCTCTCGGCGTTCGCCGGATGCTACGTCGGCCAGCAGCGGCAAGTCGAACACGCCGCCTTCCAGGACAGCGCGCTCGGCGAAGAGCATATCGTCAACTTTGCGCCGCACGATGCGCGTCAGCTCACCCAGACGGCCTTGCGCGGCGACAGCCTGCTGTTTGAGGTCCAGCCCGACGGCGCGATCATAACCTTCTGGCGCAACGCCGATTTCCAGAATAAGCGCGGATGGGTCCCGCTGATCATCAACGTCCCGCCGCGCTATCGTTACGAAATCACCTTCGATCCCAAAGGCGACAAGCAAACCGATATCATCGTCAACGTCCACACCCAGAATATTCCCGACAGCCAGCTCGCCGAGTACAAGGCCAGCAGCCGCTTCGAACTGTTCAGGGAAATCGACGAACTGGCGCTTAAGGCGCCGCCTTCGCCCAACACGCCCGCCACCGGCGGCGTCAATTTCACCCTGTTGCCCAACGAGGATTTGCGGGCGCTCGCCAAGCGCGTGACCGGCAATGCCGACAATTGGCGCGTTATCGCCAAAGATAACGGATTAAAATCCGATCACGACGTCAAGCCGTTCGAAAATGTTTGGGTGCGCAACCGCCTGCTCAAACAATCGGCCACCAAATGAGCGGCTCCCGTCCGGCATTCGTCAACGGCCGCCATCCGCCGCCGCGCCTGCGCGCTCTAATCGTTGACGGTCATGGTCCCCGCACCGTCATATTCCGGACACAAACCCGACGGACTGATCGCCGCCACCACCGCCAGGAACTGTTCAAACGTCATTTGCAGGTTCGAAAACCCGCCTTGGCAAAAGACCCAGCCGTAGTAGTCGAGAATCTCGTCCGGAATCATCAACGGCAGTCGCGGCAGCGTCGAAACCAGCGGAAACCGCCGAGGTTCCTCGATCCGGCGCGGATCGTCGGCCCCCGCTGGCGTCAATATTTGCTCGCCGATCACGCTGCTGTCACGCAGCGGCACCACTTTTTGTCTGGAGCTTCGAGCCATGAATTCAATGGCCTCCCACGTCGCATGCCCCTTCAGCGCCATCATTCTATTCATCAGGAGCGGCAATGCCAAGGACCACAGAAGTCGCAATTATTGTGTTTATTAAGCTTTAACATGCTTATTCCGCGCGAAAGGCCGGCCCATTTCGATCCGGCGTTCAACCAGCCTAATCACAAGGAAATTCCATGCCCGCGATCTCAGGACTAGAATCGATCATCCTCGGCGCCATTCAGGGTTTAACCGAATTTCTGCCCGTCTCCAGCTCGGCGCATCTGGTGCTCGTGCCGTGGCTGATGGGTTGGAAAGATCCAGGCCTCGCTTTCGACGTCGCGCTGCATCTCGGCACGCTGGTCGCTTTGCTGGTTTATTACTGGAAGGAATGGCTGACGTTGGGCGCTTCGGTCTTTTCCAACGACCGCAAAAACCGCCATCTGCTGGGCATGCTAATCGTCGCGTCCGTGCCCGGCGCGATCATTGGCCTGATGTTCGAAAAGGAGGCGGAGACCATCTTCCGCGCGCCGGCGCTGATCGCGGTCGCGATGGCGGCGCTCGGCATCGCGCTATGGTTTAGCGATCGCGCCACCTCTCAGACCCGCGCCATGACGGAAATTACCTTCGGCGACGCCCTCCTGATTGGTCTCAGCCAGGCGTTCGCGGTCATTCCCGGCGTGTCCCGCTCCGGTTCGACGATCACCATGGCGCGGCTGCTGCGGCTCAAGCGCGAGGACGCCGCGAATTTCTCGTTCCTGATGGCCGCGCCGATTATCGCTGGCGCCGGCCTGGTTGAAGGCCGCCATCTGGCCCACACCATCGACTTAAACGTGATGCTCGGCTTTACCGCGGCGACGATCTTCGGCCTGCTGGCGATCGCCGGCCTGGTCCGCTTCGTCCGCACGCACACCTATGAACCATTCGCATGGTATCGCGTGCTCGCGGCGGCCTTTGTCATCCTGATAGTGCTTTTGCGCGGATAAATCCGCCGTTCGGCGCGCGCCGCCAACCGCGATCCGCGAACTTCGACGCGGCGCCAGACGCGCGGCGCGGCGATCGCCGCGCGGGCGGCCGAAGCTTGCCGATTCGCCCCGCCCGCGCCATGCGAATCAATACTCCGTGTTGACTTTTACCCGTCCGTGTTCGTCATAGACGTACACTTCGCCGGAGTTTTCATCGCGCGTCTTTTTGTGCGTGCCGTCGCAAAAGGGCTTGTTTTTCGACAGTCCACAGCCGCAAATCCATGCCGGCAGCTCCGTGCCTTCAGGAACCTCATAGGGACCGTTTTTGTCGTGCCTGACTATTCGCGCCATCGTTTTTCTCACTCCCTGGGATATCGCGCGCGGCCTGCCGGCGCCGCGTCCGCCGCAATCAAAGACCACCGGCCGCGCCTGAGTCAAACGCTCGCGGCGCCGCCGCATATGACGCCGCTCCTTGCGATCCGCACCCGCGGCGCCGCCGCAACCCAAGCGGCCGGCTGAAACCGGCGGCGCTCAGGAAAGCCGCGCCCGGCGCAGTTCGCCCACCGCCGCGACCAGCCGCGGCAGAATTTCTCCGGTCGCTCCGCGCAGGCTCACGTCGCATACCGGCGTGATTTCGGACTCGTAGAGATTCGTTTCGATCAACACTCCGCCGCGCCGCTTGACCTCCAGCGCGAAGCCGGCCGCCGGATAGACCGTCGCCGAAGTGCCCGCGACGATCGCCAGATCGGCCCGCGCCGCGTGCGCGACGCATGCGGCCAGCGCGTCGCGCGGAATCGGCTCGCCGAACGCCACCGTGTCGCTCTTGAGCAACCCCGCGCATTTCGGACACGGCGGCGGCAACGTATCAATCCGGATATCCTCCGCGCGAAAGCGCGCCCCGCACTCGATACAGCGCACCAGCTTCCAGTTGCCGTGAATTTCGGCCAAGCCGGTTTGACCGGCCTGGCGATGGAGATCGTCAACGTTCTGGGTAATCAAAAACTTGAGCACCCCCATCGCCTCCAGCTCCGCCAGCGCGCGATGGCCAAGGTTGGGCCGCGCCACCCGCAGGGGACCCCATAATTCGTCGTCCTGCCGGCGAATCCGCTCTTCCCACGCCTTTTTCGGATCGGCCAGAAAAATCTCGTAGCCGTTCATCGGCGGCTCGCCATATTTGGTCCAGAGTCCGCCCGGACCGCGAAACGGCGGGATGCCGCTTTCGACCGACATGCCGGCGCCGGTCAAGCCGATTACGTAGTCCGCCGCGACGATTGCGCGCGCCGCCGTGATGATCGCGGCGTCCCCGGCCAGCTCATCCCTGTTTGCCATCGACGCTCTCCGTTTCGCCCATGCGGGAGATCAAGTTAAGCATATATGCGGTCGCGCCCGCGGCCGCCACGCGCGCCGCCCGCGCGGCGATTCAGGCCAGCCGCTCGATAAAATTCGCCACGGCCGCGGCCAGCAGATCCGGCCGCTCCAGCGGCAAATGATGATGCGTGGCGGGAATTTCAACCAGCGTGACCAGCAGGTTCGCGGCCACCGCGCGCGCCGCCGCCTCCGCCGTCATAATCCGGCTCAGTTCCGCCCGCACCAGCAGCGTCGGCATCCGGATCGACGCGATCGCCGCCGCCGTGTCGAGTCCGTCGCTGCCGAAGAAGCTTTCCCGATCGAACTTCATCGTGAAGCGGCCATCGTCGATTCGCTTGAGGCTGCGCGCGGCGATCTCCGCAAGCGCTTCGGGCGCGATTGCGCCCTCGTCGGGCATCAGTCTAAACCGCGCCCGCGCGGTCGCCAAATCGGGATAGATCACGGTCGGCAGCGCCTTCAGCCGCGCCAGATAACGATTGCGCCGCGGCGTCGAAGTAACCGCGATATCCACCGCGACCGCCGCGCGCGCCAGTTCGGCATAACCCGCGGCGAACGCGACCGTCGCGATTCCGCCCATGCTATGGCCGACCACGATCGGCCGCTCCAGGCCCAGCGCCGCGATCGCGCGCGCCGCGTCGGCGGCGTAATCGTCCGGCGCGTAGGCGGCGGGCCGCGCCCAGTCGCTGTCGCCGTGGCCGCGCAGGTCGAGCGCGATCAGGCGATAGCGCCGGGGATCCATCCGCTCGGCGAAACCGCGCCACCACCAGGCGTTGGCGGAATTGCCATGCATCAGCAGCAGCGCGATTGGCGCGGCGCAATTCCATTGGAGATAATGGAGCCGCGGCGCGCCGGCGACGAAACCGCTGGCCGGCTCGTTCATGCCGCAATTTCGTCCAGAAACGCGCCCAGCGCCGCCGCCAATCCCCGTGGATTATCCAGCGGCGCGTGATGATGCGAAGCGGGAACCGTCGCCAACCGTCCACGCGGCATCCGCGCCACCATCTTTTCCGCCACGCCCGGCGGCAACACGCTCTTTTCGGGCTTGACGAACAGGGCGGGACAACTAATTTGCTTAAGCCCGTCCCACGCGGGCAGCGGATCGCGGATCATCGTCCGGCGATCGGCCTTGTAATCCCATTTGCCGTCGCCGGCCTGGCGGAAAGAGCGCGTGGCGACATGGGCCAGCACTTCGGGCGTGGCGATCGTCTCCGCCGGAATCGTGCGAAACGCCGCGATCGCCTCCGCCAGCGAATCGAACCGGCGGCCGGGCTTGGCCGCCAGATCGCGCAGCGTGGCGACCGCGTCGGCCGGATAATTCGGCGGACTGTCAATCACCGCGATCGCGCGCAGGCGCGCGCTATGGCGAATCGCGTGGCACATCACGTTATGACCGCCCATCGAACGGCCGATCAACACGGGCGGACCGAAATCCCAGCGCGCGATTACCGCCTCGAGATCGGCGATATAGTGGCGCGTCCCGTAACTTCCCTCGGCGCTCCAGGCGCTGTCGCCGTGACCGCGCTGATCGAGCGCGAGCACGTGATAGCGATCGATCAAACCGGCGGCGACGAAATCCCACCAGCGCGCATGCGCCGCGCCGCCATGAATCAGCAGCGCCGGCGGACGGCCGCGGCCGCCGAAATCGACGCAATTAAGCTTGAGCCCATCGGCGCCCGCAACCGCATAGGTTTCCATCGCGGGCGAATTATCCACGCGCGCGGCTTCGCCCGCGCACCGGCTTTGCAACTGACGCCAATCGTGCAACCATTTTCCCCGGGACCTCTTAACCCGAATCGATATGCTTCAGCGCCCATCATACGCCTGGATCCTGGCCGCCCTGCTCGCGATCGCGCCGATCGCGCCGCGGTTCGCGGCGGCCGGCAATTCGCCCACCGGAATCGCGGAATCCGTCGGCGGTTCGCCGCCGCCCGCGTCACTCTCCAGCGCTCCGGGCGGCCCGTCCGCGCCGCCGCCAGGCGCCGGCGCGCCGTCATTCGATGAATCGAACGCGGCCAAGGCTCGCGCCCTGGTCGCCGCCGCCATCAACCTGACCGACAGCGATCAGGCGGTTAAGCTCCTGTGGCAGGCGACCGATCTCGATCCGACCTACGACGACGCCTACATCTACCTCGCGCTGTTCTACAATTCGCGATCGAACTTCGGCAAGGTGATCGAAGTCTATCAGAAATTGCTCAAATATCAGCCGCGCGAAGCGAGCGCCTATCTCAATATCGGCGAGGCCTACATGTCGTTTTCGCCGCCGCGGATGGACGACGCGCTGCCGAACTATCAGAAGGCGCTGCAAATCGACCCGACCTCGTCGTTCGCGGAACTGCGGATGGGACAGATCTACGCGGCGCAGGGAAATCACGACGCGGCGCTGCGTTATCTCAAGCTGGCGAGCGCCGATCGCGCCAAGAATCCCGACATCGCCAATCAGGCCGACCGGCTGATCCACGACATGATCGGCTCCTGAGCGGGGCCGGCGGCGCGCCGCGCTCAGGGCGCGGACGGCGACGCGATCGGATTCGTGGCGGCGCCAGCGGCGTTGGTGGCGGCAAACGGATTGGCGGACGGATTGAAAGTGCGGCCCTTCCTGAGCGCCGCTTCGCGGAAGCGCGGCGGCACGAACTCGGCGTCGAAGCGCGCGCGCTGCCCAG
The DNA here is from genome assembly GCA_027403435.1 of Deltaproteobacteria bacterium. Lineage (GTDB taxonomy): Bacteria > Desulfobacterota > Binatia > Binatales > Binataceae > JADMIL01. The sequence goes on along the minus strand of DAHZDR010000354.1, from coordinate 1,687 downwards.
GCGTCAGGATCGCGGAGATTTGCAGATAAGCGTCGAGCAGAAGCTGGCGGCGCTGGCGCTGGAACCCAACGCGCATCGCGGTGATCCGGTCGTGCGTATGGCGCATCACCGCGCCCACCTGCTCGCGCTGCGACGGATCCAGCTTGAGGTCATGGGTCATCTGATCGACCAGAGTCTGCCTGGGAGCCTCAATCCAATGGAGCCGATAGGCGAGCGAGGTGCTGGCGAAGCCAATTGCGGCGCCGGCGAGCAACACCGCGACCAGCACCATCAAGCCATACTTACCCTGTAACGCCATTATCGTTCATGGTCAGAGCCGGGTCCGGCGCGATCGATTCGAACAGCGCGGGCTCTTCGCCCGGATTCTCGATCGCCACGCCGTCGGGGAAATACGCCACCGGCGCGGCATGCAAATCGTCGGCGGAAAAAGTGTCGGGAAAACTCCGCGACGGCACCATTTGCACCGACCACGCCGAAGCGCCGCTCACCAGCAGCAGCGCCGCCGCCGCCGTCATCGCGCGCCACGGCGACGCGGCGGGCGGGATCCGCCGCGCGCGCAGCGGCCGCGGCGCCACGACGATCCGCGGCCGCGCGTTCGTCAGCGGCGTGGCGTAACGCGCCGCCTCGGGCTGGCGCGCCGAATGGATTACCGGCGCGCTGATCGCGAACAGCCGAAAAGAATGATCGCAGCGCTCGCACCGCTCCAGATGGTTGCTAAACTCGGCGCGCCGCGCCACGTCCAGAGTGCGCCGCCAGAAAGCGACAAATTCCTTGCGTGCTTCGAAACAGTTCATCGCGCCGCCCGTCCACGCCGCGCGGTCAAAATCCGCTCGGCTTCCCTGCGCATTGTTTGCCGCGCCCGAAACGCGCGAATTTTGACCTTGGCTTCGCTCCATCCCATAGTCCGCGCGATTTCGCTGACGCTCAGATCTTCGGTCTCCTTCAGCACCATCACCATCCGGTCTTCGGGCCGCAGCGCCTGGAGCAGTTGATGGGCCAAGTCGTGCGCCTCGCGCCGTTGCTCCGAGGCTTCGACGATATCCTCGGGCGTGGCTTCGTTGACCAATTGGACCCAGGTATGTTCGGCGACGGTGAAATCGGCGATTAGCTCTTCAGGACGGCGCTGACGCCGCCGCAGCTCGTCGTAGCATACGTTGGCGACGATCGCGCGGAGCCATCCAAGAAATGGCATATCCGCCCGATAGCTCGCCAGACCGGCAAAAGAACGAATGATGCTCTCCTGCGACAAATCGCGAACGAGCTCGCGGTCCGAAAAGAAACGCCCGCACAATCGCTCGATCTTTTCGCGATAGCGCGAGGCCAGTTCGGCAAATGCCGCCGTCTGTCCGGCAAGGACTTCGGCGATCAACTCCTCATCCGTTCTGACGGCTGAAGCCATCCAGCGACGATCGATTGGCAGCGCGGCAAGCATCTCTGCCGGTTATTACGCCGATCACCCCGGATCGGTTACAGTTATACGTGCAAGGCGTCATCTATCGATTAGCTTACATCATCTCTTGAGCTGTAACGAATCCCCAACGCTGCCGGAGGCGGATCCAAACCCGCCCGCGCCAGATCGGCGGGAGTGTCCAGGTCGAGCACGACGCCCGGATCGGCCACGTCCACGTACGCCAGCCGCGCCGAATCCGCGTTGACCACGGCCTTCGCGCCCTGATCCTCGGGGGCC
>DAHZDR010000346.1 GCA_027403435.1 Deltaproteobacteria bacterium | reverse complement strand
AAGACCGAACCCTCCAGCGCATAGGCCGGCTCGCCCGCAGCGCCGAGCGCGGCGGCGCTCACCATGCGATTGCGCGAGACCACGCGCTGGTCCCCGGTATGCATCAGCAGGAACGCGCCCGTGCCGTAAGTGACCTTCGCCGCGCCCGGCTCGACGCATCCCTGGCCGAACAGAGCCGCCTGCTGGTCGCCGATCGCCGCCGCAATCGGCACGGCGCGATCGCAAAGCGTGCGCGGCGCCGTTTCGGCAAGGGGGCCGCGCGAACCGACCGCCGCCGGCAGCATCGCGGCCGGCGCGTCCAGGATTGCGAGCATCTCCGGATCCCATTCGCGCCGCTCGAGATTGAACAACATCGTGCGCGCGGCGTTGGTGAAATCGGTGACAAACGCGGCGCCGCGCGTCAGTTTGAAAATCAGCCACGACTCGATCGTGCCGAAGCAAAGTTCGCCGCGCGCGGCGCGCCGGCGCAATTCCGGTTCGGCGTCGAGCAGCCATTTAAGCTTGGTTCCGGAAAAATAGGGATCGACGAGCAGGCCCGTGCGCGCGGCGATTTGCGGCTCGCGCTCGCGCAACGCCGCGCAGATTGCCGCGCTTCGCCGGCATTGCCATACGATCGCGCGGCGCACCGGGCGGCCGCTCTTGCGCTCCCATACGACAAACGTCTCGCGCTGGTTGGCGATCCCCACCGCGGCGAGTTCGGCCGGCTTGACGCGCGCGCGTTCGAGCGCCGCGCGGCTGAGTTCGATTACCGACCGGTAAATCCGCTCGGCGTCATGCTCGACCCATCCGGGACGCGGATAAAACTGGCGCACTTCGCCGTAAGCGCGCGCGCGGACGCGGGCGGATTCGTCAACGACGATCACCGTTGTTCCGGTCGTTCCCTGATCGATTGCGAGCACGCAGCGCGCCATCGTCACTGTCTCCTCCGCGCGGGAGATTAGACAAGACCCGCGCCGCCCACAAGCGCGGGAAAGCCGCCCCGCGCGGCGACGCGCGCGCGTGCTGCCACTCCGCGCTTCCCCGTATGCGCGCGCGGGTTTCAGCCGTCTGGGGCCGCCGCCCCGGACCTCCAGACGGCCTTGCGAAATCGCCGCCGCAAGGCCATTATAGGCGCGCAATTGGACCGGTGGTTGTATGATGAAACCGGCCCGATTAACGTTGCGCAACCGCGGCGTGAACTTCATGAGCGAACCGGTTGAAAGCAAAGATGAGTTGATTCGCTATTTCGCGAGCGGCGCCAAGCCGCGCGAACAATGGCGGATCGGAACCGAGTACGAAAAAGTCGCCGTCTCCGCGAGCGACGGCCGCGCCCTGCCCTTTTCCGGACCCAACGGAGTCGAGGAGATCTTGCGCCGGCTGGTCGACGGCCACGGCTACGCACCAGAAGAGGAAGACGGGCGGATAATCGCGCTCGCCGGTCCGCGCGCGCCCATCACGATCGAACCAGGCGGGCAAATCGAGCTGTCCGGCGAGCAATGCGAGACGATCCATTGCGCCCATCGCGAGTTCACCAGCCATATCGCGCAATTAACCGAAATCGGCCACAAAATCGGCGCGGCGATTCTCGGCCTCGGGATGCAGCCAGTCAGCCGGATCGACGAAATCGAGCTGTTGCCCAAGGCCCGTTACCGGATCATGTATCCGTACATGGCGCGCAAGGGCCGGCTCGGCCAGCGGATGATGAAACAAACCGCCGGAGTTCAGGCCAATCTCGACTACTCCGGCGAGGCCGACGCGATGCGCAAGTTGCGCGTAAGCACCGCGCTCGCGCCGTTGATTTACGCGGCGTTCGCCAATTCACCGATTTGCGACGGCCGGCTCAATGGCTATGCGAGCTATCGCGGCCATATCTGGACCGGCACCGACCCCGATCGTTGCGGCGCGCCCGCCTTCATCTTCCGTGACGACGCCTGCTTCGCCGATTACGCCGAATACGCGCTCGACGTGCCTATGTATTTCCTGATCCGCGACCATCGCTACATCAACCTGACCGATTCGCCGGGCCTCACGTTTCGCCAGTTCATGGAGCGCGGATGGGGCCGCGAGCGCGCCACAATCGAGGACTGGTCCAATCATCTGACGACGATTTTTATCGAAGTGCGGCTCAAGAAATACGTCGAGGCGCGGATGGCTGACAGTCAGCCGCCGTCGATGATGCTGGCGCTGCCCGCGCTGATGAAGGGAATCCTCTACGACGACGATTGTCTGACGGGCGCCTGGGATTTGGTGAAACGCTGGAGCCACGAGGAACGGATGGAGTTGACGCATCTGGCGCATCAGCGCGGACTCGAGGCGCGCGCCGGACGAATCGGCTTCCGCGAGCTCGCGCTGGAGATGTTCAACATCGCCGCCGCCGGCCTCGCCCGCCAAAAAGCATTGAATGAACGGCGCGAGGATGAAACCATTTATTTGCTGGGCCTGATGGACCTGGTCCGCGGCGGCCATTCGCCGGCGAGCTTGACGATCGAACGCTGGAAGGGACTCTGGAATTACGACGTGAGCCGCATGGTTGAGGGTTGCGCGTACGACTCGGAGCTCGCGAATGTCGCGTACGGGTTATGACGTTCAATATCCCGGAAAGATACGTTTACATTATCAACGCGCTGATGGTGGCGCTGATCGCATGGTTCGCCGCCCTCTCGGTTGGCGACGCGGTGCGGTTGCGTTTGGCGGGCGGCGCGTCATCCGCCGAAACCAGCGGCGGCGCCCGGCTTCCGTTTGGCATGTCCCGGTCGGCGGCGCTCTATGAACCGATCGTCCGGCGCGACATTTTCAACCTTGCGCCCGCGCCGGAGTCGGCGTCGTCGGCGGCGGCCACAACCGAAGATCTGAGCATCACCCTGCTGGGCACGTCGCATCTGAGCGGCGGCATCAAGCCGTTCGCGATTATCGAGGACGCGGCGGGCGGGCAAACGCTTTATCGGCTGGGCGAGACCATCCCCAACGCCGGCCGGCTGCTCGCTATCGATCATGAACGGATCGTCGTTCTCCACAACGGCCACCGGGTCGCCGTCGCAATACCGCGCGACGAACTCGGAGATTCGGTAAACTCTCAAAACGGCATCGGCGGCGACCGCATGCGGCGGCTTCGCCAGCTTCGCCGCTCGTTCATGCACCGCCCGATGCTCCGGCGGCCCAGCGCCGCCAAAGGCATCCGCAAACTGGCGCCGAACCATTACGCGATTACCCGATCGACCGTGAACGATAACGTGCATCACATGGCGCAATTGTTCACCGAAATGCGCGCGACGCCGAACTTCAAAGGCGGAAAGTCAACCGGTTTTCGTCTTTCCGAAATTCAACCCGGTTCAGTCTTCGAGGAAATCGGCCTGCGCGACGGTGACGTCCTGACCAGCGTCTCGGGACATCCGGTCAGCGATCCGGCCAAGGCGTTGCAGTTGCTCTCCACGCTCAACCAGCAGTCTTCGATAACGCTGAGCGTCATTCGCAACGGGACGCCGATGCGGCTTTCCTATACGATTCATTAACGATGGAAATTCGCGCGGCGGGCGCAAACGCGCGTGACGCCGTAGTACGCGCGATTGGCCTCAGGCGCGCGGCGCGCATCGCCGCGCGTGGAAGCGGGTGCTCTCGATGTGGATTAAACGAATCGGCCTGGCGTTCGCGATCGCGGCCACGCTGTTGCTCGCAATCAACCTGGCGCTCCATTTCGGTCAAATACGCCACGATCGGCTCGACTACTCAATCGAGGCGTCGTTTCCGCCCGACCAGCCGTTCGCGCCAGGTGAAATCTACGCGACGACCCTCGCCGCAATTGTCGATCGCGAATTACATGCCGGCTTCGGCTGGCGGCCCAACGATCTGTTTATCTGGGGCCCGACGATGATGGCCGACAACAACGCCTCGCGCCAAATCGGCATTATCATGGCGGTGCGCGAATGTTCGCGCGTCTTTAAGGACGATCTGACTAAAATTTCCTCGAACGAGTACGATCCCAACCTGGTGATCGCCGACACCGATTTCCGCAACGACCCCTACAAATGGATTTTGCCATCGGCGGAGAGCAAATACGCGGACGGCGAGCGCCATCTGCGCATGTACGTCGCCGGACTCCACGCCAATCCGCCGATATCGCGGGAACTCAACCAGCGCAACGTCGAATTAATCACGCTGTTCGAGGCATGGACCGATCTGCTGGGCGACGCCCACGCGATGCTCTACATGACGCGCCGGCCCGACGGCGGGCCGATTCGTCCATGGAACGACGACGACTACTTCTATCATGCGCAGGGCTACGCCCATGTGCTGTACTACATGCTGTTGGCGGTTAGAAGCGAATATCATCAGACCGAGAAGACCAAGCCGGTAATCGAACAGCTGATCGACGAAACCCTTACGCCGCTCCAGCGCGCGGCCACCATGAAGCCTTTTATCGTGCTCGACGGCTCGGCGACCGGCATCTTCGCCAACCATCGCCACAATCTCGACGCCTATATTTCCGAAGCGCGCCAGAAGATGTATTCGATTCGCGAAGAACTCGCGCGCTGACCGCGCCTATCCGACCAGCGGACAGAACAACATCACGCCGCCCCGCGCCGCCAGCCGCAGCATCGCCGGCGTCCATCGCGGCGGCACGCCCAGAACTCGCGCGGCGGACTCAAGGAATAACCCGGCATCGGCATGCGCGAGCGATAGACTCACCGTTGCGAGCAGTCCCGGCCCGGGCATCCGCACCAGTTCATGAGGCTCGTCTGGCGCGAGGCCCGCTTTTTCGCGTGCGATCGCCACCGCCCGGCCGAGTCCGCCGAGTTCGTCAACCAATCCGCGCGCTTTCGCCGCCGCGCCCGTCCATACCCGGCCGCGCGCGACTTCCTCGGCGCGCGCGGGGTCGAGCTTGCGTCCCTCGGCAACTTTCGCCGTGAAATTTCCGTACAACTCGCCCATCACGCCATTGAGCTGATCGAGTTCCGCTTCGGTTAGCGGCCGCGCCAGCGACATTGCGTCGCTCACGTCGTCGGTCTTTGCGTAATCAGTCGCGACGCCGAGCCGCCCGAGCAATTCGCGCGCGCTGAATTTGGCGTATACGACGCCGATCGAACCGGTGATCGTTTCCGGCTCCGCGACGATCGCGTCGGCGCCCATCGCGACGTAGTAGCCGCCCGACCCCGCCACGTCGCCCATCGACGCAACCACCGGCTTGCCGCGGCGGCGCGCTTCGGCAACGGCCCGCCAGACGAGATCCGATCCCACCGCGGATCCGCCCGGAGAATTGATTCTGAACACGATCGCGCGGATCTCGTCGTCGTCGGCCGCCTTGCGAAATTCCTCGGCGACGCGCTCGCCGCTCATAAATTCGCCCGCCAGCGCGCCGTCGCCAATTACCACCGGACCCAGCCCATGAATCAACGCTATCCGCGCTCCGCGCCCCGGCTCGGCCTGATAGGACAGATGGCGCAAATAGCGCCCGAGGCCGACGAACCGCTTGCCGTGCCCCTCCGGATCGAACTCGCCGCGAACGTCTTCCAGATAACCGGCCCGATCGACAAACCGCTCCGCCGCCGCCGTTCGCGCGCCGATAAATCCGCGTCCCAGCATCCCGGTCGCGGCGGCGACTTCGATCCCGCGGCTGGCCGCGACGCTGGCCGCAATCGTCGATTTCCACTCGCCGATAATCGCGTCGAGGCTTTCGCGCAACTCCGGCGACATCGAGTCGCGGCTGAACATTTCGGCCGCGCCCTTATATTCCTTCCATTGCAGCGTCTGCGCCCGCACGCCCAGACGCGCCAGCGCGTCGCGCAGGAAGAGGCCGCCAGCGGCCGCTCCCAGCATCAGCAACGCGGTGTCGGGATTGAGCACGATTTCGCCCGCCCCGCACGCGATCAAATAATCGCGCGGCGTCATGCTTTCACCCGCCGCCACGACGACGACGCGCTTCCCGGCCGCGACCACGGCGCGCAGTAGATCATGCAATTCGCGCGCGGTTCCAAGGCCGATTCCCGCCGCCGAGAGTTCGACGATCACCCCCGCAAGCTTGCGGTCGGCCGCCGCGCCCTCAAGCGCGCGGCGCAATTGATTAAGCGTCGGCTGTCCGCGATTGCGCAGTTGCTCGATCGGCGATCGCGCCGCGTCTTCACGGATTTCGTCGCCGATCCTGATCGTCAGCACCGCGTCCGGCGGGATTTGCGCCGGCCGCGCGATTATCAGATAGAACGCCGCGACCAGCGCCGCCGCCAGCGCCATCAGCGCCACGCCGCTTTCACGCCATCCGGCGCCGAAACAGACCGCGCCCACCGCGACCAGCGCGGCGGTTACGATCGCCAATCGCGCCTCGCGTCCGAGCCTGAGATACTCCAGTTTTGCCAACTTCATCGTGTGCATCGATTTACATACTATCGGACTTGCTCGGAGCGAGCGATTTGCGATGCGTCCACCCGTTTTCCTGATCGCCGCGATTGCGCTTGCGACCGCCTCATGCGCGATCTTCAAGTCGCACGCGCCGCCGCCGGCGCCGCCTCATCTGCTCTTTGCCGGCCAAACCGCGACGCTCGACATCACCGCCGGCATGGCCATTGCGGGCGCCGCCACGATGCCGCCCGGCTTCACGCCGGTCCCCGGATGGGCTCCGATGTGGCTGCTCGGCGGCGGCGAAATCGGCGTGGCCGGACGCCTTCGAGACCGGACGGCGGTCTTCGCTCTGAGCGGCAACGGGCTCGCTTCGCGGCGCGAGATCGGCGAAGACTTCGGGCCGCTGGCGAGCGACGGCCGCATCGTCGATATCGCCGCCAGTCCCGACGGCGCCGAAATCGCGGCCGCCGTCGCCGCGTCCAAACCCGATCGCCTCGAAGTCGTGATCGCCAACGTACTCGGCGGCGGCAAGAGCGCGCCAATCGCCACGTTCGATGGCGCATTCGCGATGATCGCACTCGCCTGGCTCGACAATTCGACCCTCGCCCTCACGCTCCGCCCCGCGCCGTCCGAACCTCAGCCGTCGCCCGCGAGTCCGCCGGCGCAGGCCGCTTCGTCCGCCCAACCCGGCCAGTCGCCGCTAGCCGGGGCGCCCGCTTCACCTTCTTCGCCGCCCGGCGGACTTTATCTGATTAACCTCGCCGGCCGCGGCTCCGTCACCCACTTGGATCGAATCAAATGTCCACTGGCGCGGATGGTCTTCAGTCCAAACGGGCGTTTCGCCGCCTCGAACGGAGCGCCCGGCGCGCGTCCCGTAATCGTCGATTTGCATTCGCAGGCCTGCGCGCCTTACGGACCGCGCGCGCCGGTGCGCGTTCTCGGATGGTCGCCCGACGCGGCGTCGCTCCTTTACGCGGGACCGATCGGCCCCAACGGATTGCCCGGAACTTTCCGTTTCGATCTGAAAACCGGCGCGACCAGCGTCGTCGCGATCGCGTCGGCCGCCGTCGCCTTCGCCAGCGACGGCACGGTGGTCGCGCTCGGCGACAATCGGCTTACGTGGCGGCGCGCCGCGGATCGGCCCACCGGCGCCATCAAGAGCGAAATCGCCCTGTTCAGCCCGATCGTTTCGGAAATAGTCATCAACTCACTCGGCTTTGGAACTTCGCCCGCGATGCTTGTGAACGCCACGATGGTCCTGACGCAGGCGACCGACGACGCCGCTATCGATTTCCTCACGCCGCGCCCGCGCGGACCGTTCCGGATGCTGATCGATTATTCCTATCCGGCGCGCCAGGCTTTTCTGCTGGCGTCCGGACTCGCCCGCGGACCGCTGCTGATGAGCTGGTCGCCCAACGGCCGGATGCTCGCAATCCTCGACGGCGCCGGCGGCCGCGCGATGCTGACCGTGATCGCGCCGCCGCACTGACTCCGCCGTGTCAGCCGCCGCGCGCCGCCCGTCCCGACCAATAGTCGTAAGCTACGCGCATCGCCGCCGCCGCTCGCTCGAAACTGTCGAAGACCACCAGCCCGCGTTCCCGCGCCAGCCGCTTGCCCTTCGCGACCAGCTCCTCCAGATGCGCCGGATGCATGATCAGGACGAACGGTTTGGGCGATTTGCGTGAGAACCCCGCGAGCTGATCCAGCAGTCCCGTCAATTCGTCCTCATGCGCGGCCCATCGCTGCGCGCGCAGGCCCGTGCCGATTTCGAGCGCGATCGCGTCGATCGCCGCGTCACGGTCGAGAATTCCCAGGATGCGATCGAGATTGCCGGTTGCGACGCTCCCGCCGCCGATCGTGCCTCCCGCGTCGAGCGGATTCCGGAAGCTGCCGCCGATAATGTTGAAAAAACTCGCCAGTTCCTCATACGAGGCCGGCGACAGCGCTGGAATCTCCAAACCCGCGCCCGCGAAGGTGTCGGTAATCACCACCGACTGTCCTCCCGTCATCGCCACCAGCCCCATCCGCCGCCCAGTCATCGCCCGGCACCGCGCGGTCATCTCGATCGCGTCCAGCATCGCGTCGAGTCCCGCGACCGCGACCGCCCCGCTCTGCCGCACCATCGCGTTCCATGCCGCGGCCGGCGTCGCCAGCGATCCCGTATGCGAAAAAGTGGCGCGCGCTCCCGCCTCCGTCATGCCGCCTTTCCATACCACCACCGGATGGCGCGCGGCGGCGCGGCGCAGGCTCTCGAAAAATCGCCGCCCGTCCTTCACTCCCTCGATGTACATCCCCAGCGCGCGCGTCGCCGGATCCCCGGTCATCACGTCGATATAGTCCGCCGCCTCGAGCATCAGCGCATTGCCGATCGACGCCGCCTTGTTGATCCGAATCCCGCGATTCGGCGCCTGCGAGCAAAAATTGATGCAATGCGTGCCGCTTTGCGAAATGAAGCAGACGTCGCCCGCCGATCCCGCGCTCAAATCGGGGAAATTCGCGATGCCGAGCGCCGGATTGTACAGTCCCATGCAATTCGGACCCACCAGCGCGATATCCGACGCCAACGCCGTCGCCCGCAGTTCATTCTCTAGTTTGATCCCGAGATCCTCGCCCGTCTCCGAAAATCCCGACGTGAAAAATCCGATTCCCGCCACTCCGCGCTCCACGCAATCGCGCAAGATGCGCGGCGCCACCTGCCGCGGCACCGCGCTCACCGCGTAATCGATCGGCTCGGGAATCTCGGCCAGCGATTTCCGGTTCGTCACCCCCATTTCCTCGATTCCCGGAATTTCCTTGGGATCGATCTGCACCGAATAGAGCTTGCCCGCGAACCGTTGCATCGCGCGCAGCCACAGATAGCCGCCCGCGCGCTTGTCCCCGATCACCGCGACGACCTTCGCCGCGAATCCGCGCTTCAGATTCTCCACGCGCCGGCGATGGCGCTCCGGATCCAGCGTCGCCGCGGTCGCCGGCGGCCGCGCGCCATCCGCCGCCACCACCACGCGGGCGTCCAGCACCGCCAGCCCGTCGGCGTATGCGACCACCGGATTCAAATCCAGCTCAGCGATTTCGCCCCGCGCCGCCGCCAGTTCCGAAACCCGCGCAATCAATTCCGCCAGCGCCCGCAGATCCGCCGGAGCGCGGCCACGCGCGCCGCGCAGCAGCGCCGCGCCGCGCAACTCCTCCAGCATCGCGCGCGCCTCGCGTTCATCAATCGGCGCCAGGCGCATCGCGGTGTCTTGCAGCGTTTCGACGAAAATCCCGCCGAGTCCCGCGACCACCATCGGCCCGAAACGTTCATCGCGCGACATGCCCACGATTAGCTCGATCCCGGGCCGGGCCTGCGGCTCGATTGCGACGCCCTCGAACGCGGCGTGCGGCGCGCGCGCCGCCAAACCCTGGCGTATTCGCGCAAACGCGTCGCGCACTTCGGCGCCGTTGCGCAGATTCAGCGCCACGCCGCCAACGTCGCTCTTATGCGTCACCTGGGCCGAATGGATTTTCAAAACGACCGGAAACCCGATTCGCGCCGCCGCTTCTGCCGCCGCTTCGGCGCTGGCCGCCAATTCGGGAATCGCCACGGCGATTCCGGCCGCCGCGAGCATCCGCTTCGATTCGATTTCCGAGAGCGTCGCGCCGCCCGCCGCAACCGCCGCCTGAATCAACTGATCGATTGTTTGTGCGTCCACGCTTGTGGCGTATAGCAGAGCTTCCGGGTTATTTGAATCTCGCCATGCCAACGCCAATCGAATCCGTCCCTCGCGTCTTCGTCACCCGTCCTATCGCCGAGCCGGCCCTGCGCCGCCTCGCCCTGTCGGCGCGCGTCGATCTTTGGGACGATGACGCGCCGCCGCCCCGCCGCGAACTGATTCGGCGGGCGCGCGCCTCCGACGCCGTGCTGACCATGATCAGCGATCGAATCGACGCGGCCCTGATCCGCCAGGCGCCCCGCCTGCGCGTGGTCAGCAATCTCGCCGTCGGCCTCGATAATATCGATCTCGCCGCCGCCACCCGCGCCGGCCTCGCGATTGGCCATACTCCCGGCGTCCTCACCGACACCACCGCCGAACTCGCGGTGGCGCTGATGTTCGCCGTAGCGCGCCGGGTCGTCGAAGCCGATCGCTTCGTCCGCGCCGGCCGCTGGCGGATGTGGACGCCGCACCTGATGCTTGGACGCGACCTCGCCGGCGCCACGCTGGGCATCATCGGCTTCGGCGCGATCGGTCAGGCGGTCGCCCTCCGCGCCGCCGCTTTGGGCATGAACGTCATCCACGCCGCCCATCAAAGCCGGTCCGCCGCGCCGC
>DAHZDR010000329.1 GCA_027403435.1 Deltaproteobacteria bacterium | reverse complement strand
GCGGCTCAAGGATCCGGCCATCTGACGCGGCGGATTTGCGCCGGGCGGCTTGCCGTCCCGCGGTTAGCGGGCGACCCAGCCGCCGTCGATCGCCAGCGGATGGCCGGTGACGAAGGACGACGCGTCGGAGCATAGCCAGACGACGCCTTCGGCGATCTCTTCCGGCTTGCCCATCCGGCCGATTGGCTCGCCCTCTTCGAGTTCGGTCTTGCCGTAGTCGGGGCTGGAGTCCATCAGCCGCTCGACCATTGGCGTGTGAATCACGCCCGGGCATACGCAGTTGACGCGGATATTCTTGCGCGCGAATTCGATCGCGGCGGTGCGCGTGAGTCCGATCACGCCGTGCTTGGAGGCGGTATAAGCGGACAGGCCCGCGAAGCCGGCCAGGCCCGCGACCGAGGCGGTGTTGACGATTACGCCGCCGCCCTGCTTGAGCATCTGCGGAATTTCATGCTTCATGCAGAGCCATACGCCCTTGAGGTTGATCGCGATGATGCGGTCGAAGTTTTCCTCGGTGCAGGCGACGGTGTCGGTGGGTTTGCCCTCGATGCCGGCGTTGTTGTGGGCGCAATCGAGGCGGCCGTAGGTCTCGACCGTCTTTTTGATCATCATCTCGACCTGGTTGGGGACCGCGACATCGGCGTGGATGAAAGCGGCGTCGCCGCCTTTTTCCTTGATCATCTTGACGGTGCGTTCGCCGCCGTCGGCGACGTAGTCGGCGACCATCACCTTGGCGCCTTCACGGGCAAGCGCGAGCGCGGTGGCGCGGCCGATACCGGAGCCGCCGCCGGTGACGAGAACGATTTTACCCTGAACGAGTCCGGCCATGATTGAATCCCCTTGAGCGTGGCTAAAATGCCCGAAGGGTCTTTATTGATCCTCACATGGCCGGAATGCAAACCGAAGCGCGGCCGGCGCCGCGTTGCGCTGACGACGCGCCGGCGCCAGGCGCTACAAATCGTCGTCGCCGCTCTCGCCGCCGTCGCCGTCGAGATCGCCCGAAGCCTCCATTTCGTCGATCGCTTCGTTGAAGTCGTCGCCGGCGAACTCCTCGCCCATCTCGCCGCCCATCTTGCGCATCAGACGGGCGACGCTTTTGGGATCGTTTTCGTCGAGATCGCCGAGCTGTGAAGGATCGGCGAGCGCGTCAAGCCGGGCCTCTTCGCCGCGCGGCGTCGCGAAGCGCGACAGCACCCTGCGCATCGCGGCGGATCCGCAGTGGCGGCATTTGGCGTTGGCGCGCTCCCCCACGCGCATCGTCAGCACGCTGGTTATTCGCGCGCATTTTTCGCACTGATATTCGTAGATTGGCATCACGCACCCCGGCGCCGTTCCACCCCTGATGGAGTCGGAAATAAATTTAGCGCAACGCGCCGGGAGGGCAAGACGGAGGCTGGCGCCGGAACCTGCAGCTGCGGGACGGGACGCAGGCGAAAAGCCACGATCGCGTTGGCGGTGGTGGCGGCGCGGACGGCGGCGCTGGATTCGCCGAGAATCAGCGCGATCGCGTCGATCGCCGGCGCGACCATCCAGGGTTCGGTCAGGCATCCGGTGAACGGACCGCGATGGGGCGCGGGACCGTTGGTTTCGACCAGCATGCTCGACAGCGGCACGGCGCGCGCAAGCGCTTGATCGCGGTCGCGATAGACCGCCTCGGGCGTGAGCGAAATCAGGTAGCCGGCCGCGACGATCGCGGCGGTAACGGCGGGTGTGGATTTGTGCCAGTGGAAGATCGCGCGGCGGACGCCCGCGGAGCGCGCGATTTCGAGCGCCGGGCCGGCGGCGGCGTGCGGAGCGTGCAGGATGAGCGCGAGGTCGGCGTGGGCCGCGGCGCGGGCCAGTGCGGCGAGCTGGTCGCGCGCGGCGGGCGTCGCGGCGCCGGCGCGGGCGCCATACCAGGGCAGGCCGACTTCGCCGACCGCGCACAGGCGCTCACGATGGTCGTGAATCTGGGCGAGCGTTTGTTCGAGATCGGCGCCGGTCAGATCGTAAGCCTCGGGATGGAAGCCGCAGGCCGGATGAACGAAGCCGAGGTGGCGCGCGGCCAAAGCCAGCACGCGGCCGTTCGAGGCTGGTCCGACGCCGGGCGCGACCACGCCGCTTAATCCGGCGGCGCGCGCCCGCGCGATCACTTGATCGGGCGGGTTATATTGGTCAGCGTCGAGGTGGATATGGGTATCGATCATCATGGCTGGCCCCCCCCCGCGATTGTTTGTAACATTCGGCGGGACGGACAGGGTAACGAATCGGCGAAACGCAATTGACCCGAGCGTGATCTTATCGCATCGGTAACGTATGCCAACGAAAAGCCTGGGTCCGGCGGATGCATGAATTGCGCCTGATGTGGCGCAACACGCGGATGGTCGTGCTGTGCGCGATTTCGGCGGCGTTGTATGCGGCGGTGCTGGTGCCGTTCAAGGTGGTGCCGCTGATTCCGGGCGTGACGGAACTGCGTCCGGCCAACGCGATACCGATCGTGTGTTCGTTTCTGTTCGGTCCGGCGGCGGCATGGGGATCGGCGATCGGCAACATGATCGGCGATTTTTTCGGCGGGGTCGGGCCGGGCGATATTTTTGGTTTTGTCGCGAACCTGGTTTACGGCTATATCCCGTACAAGGCGTGGAGCATAATCGCCGCCGGCGCCAGTCCGGTCGCGCGGACGCCGCGCAATATCGCGAAATACGTGGCGGTGTGTCTGGCGGCGAGCGTGCTGTGCGCCGACCTCGTCGGCTGGGGCGACAATCTGCTCGCGTTGCGCCCCTTCAGTCTCCTGGGCAATGTCATCATCTTCAATAACATGCTTTCGGCGCTGGTTCTGGCGCCGCTGATTCTCCACGGCGTCTATCCCCGCGTCCGCGCGGGCGGGATGCTGTACACCGACGTGATGCCGGAATTGCAACAGCGGCCGCGCGCGACACGGTTCGCGGGGCTGACGATGCTGGTCGCGGGAGAGACTGGAGCGTGGGCGATGGGCAATCTGGTTTCGCCCGGCTACTGGATACCGCCGTTCCTGCCGGCGAGTTTCGCGATCGCGCCGTATGACAAGGCGATCGCGGTGACGGTAAGCCCGCTGATCTTTCTGGCGCTGGCCGGAACCTGGTTAATGTGAAGGCGCGAAGCGAGCCGCAATCCACCGCCGCTGGCGGCGCGCCGCGCGCGGACGCGGCGCCGGGCAAGGCGCAGACCGTTGCGGCGGAGGACGCGGCGCCGGAGCGCACGCCGGCCGCGGCGCTGGCCGATGTCGCTTTTGGCTACGCCGAAGCGGAGCGCGACGCGCTGAGCGGAATTTCGCTCGAGCTTTGGCGCGGCGAAACGGTCGGCGTGATGGGCGCGTCGGGCGCGGGCAAATCGACGCTGGCGAAATGCCTCAACCGTATCGTGCCGGGTTTCGAAAGTGGCGATTTCCGCGGCCGCGCGCTGATCGGCGGGCGCGCGATCGAGGGGGCGCGGGTATGCGATCTGGCGCTGCGGGTCGGGATGGTCTTTCAGGATTTCGAGGCGCAGCTTTTTTCCACCAACGTCGCCCATGAGGTGGCGTTCGCGATGGAGCAGGCCGGGATGGCGCGGGCGGAGATCGCCGCGCGAATCGGGCCGGCGCTGGCGGCGGTCGGGCTCAAGGGTTTCGAGGATCGCGACCCGACCTCGCTTTCCGGCGGCGAAAAGCAGCGGCTCGCGATCGCGTCGGTGCTGGCGATGCGCCCCGAGCTGATCGTGCTCGACGAGCCTACCACCGATCTCGATCCCGAAGGCCGCGCGGAAGTGTTCGAGTTGATTCAGCGTTTGCGCGCGGAGGGACTCAGCCTGCTAGTGATCGAGCATGAGGCCGAGGAGTTGCGCGGCTGCGATCGCCTGGTGATTTTGCGCGATGGCGCGATCGTCGCCGAGGGCGCGCCGGTGTCCGTGATGGGACGGATCGCGCTGCTCGAAGAGTCGGGAGTCCATCCGCCGGACCTCAACCGGCTGCTCGGGATGCTCGAAATTCCCAAACACGCGGAATCAATCGTTCATGCCGAGGCGTTGATCCGAGAGCGTTATCCGCGCCTGCCCGACAGCGGCCGTG
>DAHZDR010000327.1 GCA_027403435.1 Deltaproteobacteria bacterium | reverse complement strand
AAATCGCGTCCAGCCGGATCGTTCCGATCGGCTCTTCGTCTTCGCCGCGCTCGCCGGGCACATAGCCGCGCCCGCGCTTGATCACCAGCTCCATATCCAGATCGGCGCCCTTGTCGAGCGTCGCGACATGGCGTTCCGGCGTAAGGATTTCGAGGCTCGGACCGCCGGTGATTTCGCGCGCCGAGACCACCGCCTCGCCCTTGGCCCGCAACGTCGCGGTGAGCTGGTCGCCCTCATGGAGCCGCAGGCGCACTTCCTTGAGGTTGAGGATGATATCGGTCACATCCTCCTTGACGCCCGGGATCGTCGAGAACTCGTGCAGGACGCCCTTGATCCGCACCGCGGTAATCGCGTAACCCGGCAGCGAGGAAAGCAGCAAGCGGCGCAGCGCGTTGCCGATTGTAATGCCGTAGCCGCGTTCGAGCGGTTCAGCGAAGAACCGCCCATAGATGGGCGTCAGCTCCTTTTCCTCGAACTCGACCGCCTTGGGTTTGATCAGGTCTCGCCAATCATTCTGCATAGTGCTGTTTATTCCATTCGCCGGAAGTTTAGCGTCCGGAGACGCCGGACGCGCCGCGGACTCCTAGCGCGAATAATGCTCGACGATAAGCTTCTCGCTGATCGGCGTCGTCAAATCCGCCCGCGCCGGCAACGCCTTCAGCGAACCGCGAAACTGCTCGCGCTCCAGCGAAATCCACGGCGGCACGCCGCGCCGCTGCGCCAGCTCGATCGCCTCGACAATTACTTTCTTCTGCCGGCTCTTCTCGCCAATACTCACGATTTGGTTCACGCCCAGCAGGAACGACGGTATCGTCACCGGCTTGCCGTCAACCTCGATATGGCTGTGGCGCACGATCTGGCGCGCCTGCGCCAGCGAACTCGCGAAGCCGAGCCGATAAACCACGTTATCCAGCCGCCGTTCGAGCAGGACCAGCAGGTTTTCGCCGGTGATTCCGGTCATCCGCTCGGCCTTTTCGAAATAGCCGGAAAACTGCTTCTCGAGCATCCCGTAGATGCGCTTGACCTTCTGTTTTTCGCGCAGCCGGATCGCAAATTCGGAAAAGCGCGTACGCGCCTGGCCGTGCGCTCCAGGCGGATAATTGCGCCGCTCGATCGCGCACTTGTCGCTGTAGCAGCGCTCGCCCTTCAGAAAGAGCTTGAGGCCTTCGCGCCGGCACATCCGGCATACTGGACCGAGATTCCTTGCCACCGTTATCCCCTGCCCGCCTCAGACCCGGCGCCGTTTCGGCGGGCGGCATCCGTTATGCGGAATCGGCGTTACATCCTTGATTGAAATTACGTTGAGGCCGGCCGCCTGCAACGCGCGCACCGCGGATTCGCGGCCGCCGCCGGGCCCTTTGACGAAAACGATCACCGCGCGCATCCCGAAGTCGCCGACCTTGCGCGCCGCCGCCTCCGCCGCCATCTGCGCCGCGAACGGCGTGCCCTTGCGCGAGCCTTTGAACCCCACCGACCCGGCGCTCGCCCACGCCACCGCCAGGCCCTGCGGATCGGTGATCGTCACGATCGTGTTGTTGAACGTCGCATGCACGTGGGCGACGCCCTCGGGCACCGAACGCCGCGTCCGCCGCCGGCGCGGAGCCGGAGCGGCCGCTCCGGTTGCGGCCGTTCCCGCCGCGGCCGCCGTTCCCGCCGCGGGCTTCGCCGCCGCTGCTTTGGTCTCTTTGTTCTCTTCCGCCATCAGTTTTCAGTTTCCACCGATCGTCGCCCTCGGGCCGATCGCGTTACTCGTTGCGCCCCGGATTGAGGCCGCGCGCCTAGCCCTTCGGCGGCGCGGTCTT
>DAHZDR010000319.1 GCA_027403435.1 Deltaproteobacteria bacterium | reverse complement strand
CTCGACGAGGCGATTGCGATGGCCACGTCGGAGCATGGCCGGTCGGCGACGATTACCTATCTGCACCTGCCGCCGCTGGTGATCGCCGATGTCGAATAGAAACGGAAGTTCGCCGGGCGGCGGTTCACGCCGCAACGGCGCCACAGCCCGCGCGGGCGGCGGCGCGGCCGGAACCAGCGGCGGCGCGATGGCGCCGCTGGAGGAAATTTTCGCCGGCCGCGAATTGCTGATTACCGGCGCCACCGGATTTCTCGGCAAGGTGTTGATTGCGATTCTCCTGCGGCGTCATCCGGAGATCGCGAAACTGCATCTGCTGATTCGCGGCGACCGCCGCTCGAGCCATAATCGCTTCCGCCGCGAAATTCTCGACTCCCCGGCGCTCGGCCCGCTCCGTGAGCATCTGGGGACGCGCTTCGATCGCTACGTCGAGGAGCGCGTGGCGATCGTTCCGGGCGATATTTCCGCGGCCGGCCTGCTGACCGGCGAAGCGCCGGCGTTCGCCCGCGCGCGCATCGACGCGGTGATCCATTGCGCCGGGCTGGTGAACTTCGAGGCGTCGCTGGCGAAGGCGCTGGAGGTCAACGCGACCGGCGTCGCCAACGTGGTCGAGTTCTGCGCGGCGCGCGGCGCCGCCCTGCTGCACGTTTCGACCTGTTACGCGGCGGGCGCGGCGGACGGCCATCGGTACGAAGACGACATTCCGATCGACTGGAGCCCCAACGGCCGCAAAAATTTTACGCTCGCAAGAGAGCTGCGCGACGCGCGCGACGCGGTCGCGCGGGTCGCGACCGAGGCCGCGGATCAGGCGCGGCTCGCGCAGTTCCGCGCCACGGCCGACGACGATGCCGCGGCCGGCGCGGACGCCGACGAAGACGGCGATCGCGCGCACGCCGATCCCCGCGATCGCGCAATCGAAGCGCGGCGCAAGCAATGGATCGAGGAACGGCTCAAGCAAGTCGGCCGGCGCCGCGCGCGGATGTGGGGCTGGCCGAACACCTACAGCTACACCAAGAGCCTCGGCGAGCAGATCGCGCTGGCGGCGCGCGACCGCATCGCGGTGACGGTGGCGCGACCGTCGGTGATCGAAAGCGCGCTCGCCGATCCGCTGCCCGGATGGAACCAGGGGGTCAACACCAGCGCGCCGCTGACCTATCTGTCGGGACGCGGCTACCGCTTCTATCCGGCGCGCGGCGATCTGGCGCTCGACGTGATTCCGGTCGATCTCGCGGCGCATGCGATGGTCCCGATTCTGGGCGCGCTGCTGAGCGGACGCCACCAGCCGATTTATCAGCTCTGCACTTCCGACGTGAATCCGCTGCCGATGCGCCGGCTGGTGGAGCTGACCGCGCTCAGCAATCGCCGGGAGCATCGCCGCCAGGGCGGCCCGATGAGCAAGCTCGCGCCGCATCTGGAAGCGGTCATCGTCTCGCATCAAACCTATGAGCTGATGAGCAAGCGGCTGCCGGCGCTGCTCAGGAACGCGGCGGCGGCGGCGCAATCGATGGCCGGCGATCGGCCGGCGGCGCGGAAAATCACCGAGCGCGCGGAGCGGCTGGTGGCGGATACGGAACTGGCGCGGTCGCTGGTCGAAGTCTATCTGCCGTATATCCAGGACCTCGCTTACACCTTTCACGGGCGCAATATCCGCGAGTTGTACGCGGCGCTGAAGCCGGCCGACGCGCGGCTCCATCCGTACCATCCGGAGCGGCTCGACTGGGCCGACTACTGGATCAACATCCATCTGCCGGGCCTGCGCCGCCATATCTTTCCGCAACTGGAGTTGCATACGCGGCCCCGCCCGCGCGGCGGTTTCCGTTTTCGCACGCTGGCCGAGATGCTCGATCGGGCGGCCGAACGATACGGCGCGCGGCCGGCGATCGAAGCGCGCACGCCCGCGGGCCAGCGCTCCGCAATGACCTATCGGGAATTGCGCGACAGCGCTTGCCGGGCCGGCCTGCTGCTGGCCGCGCGCGGCGTGAAGCCGGGCGATCGGGTGCTGCTGATCGCGGAAAATTCGCCGGAATGGATAATCGCCTATTTCGCGATAATTTACGCGGGCGCGAGCGCCGTTCCGCTTGACCATCTGATTGCGCCCGACGAGCTGCCGCCGATCGCGCGGATCGCGGAGCCGAGCGTCGCGCTGATTTCCGCCGGATGCGCGCAACGGCTGGGCACTGCGGTCGGCGCGGCGGCGCCCGGAATCGCCGAGATCGATCTGGGCGAACTCAGCCGGCCGTTTATCCTGAACGCCAAGGCCAAAACGCCGCCCGCGCTCGAGCGTAAATCCATCGCCTCGATCGTTTTCACTTCCGGCACCACCGGCGCGCCCAAGGGCGTGACGCTGACGCACGGCAATTTCACCGCCGAGATCGCGATGCTGGCGCGGGTCTTCGCGCTGGGCGCGGACGACGTGGCGCTGTCGCTCCTGCCGCTGCATCATACGTTCGAGTTCACCTGCGGGATGCTGCTGCCGCTGGCGAGCGGGGCGCGGATCGTTTATCCGCTGGGCGTGGACGCGGCGAGCCTGGCGCGCACGCTGGCGGACGTGCGGCCGACCGCGCTGGTGGGAGTGCCGGCGCTCTGGGAAGCGGTGCATCGGCGAATCATGGACGAAGTCGAAGCGCGCGGACCGTTCGCGCACGCGGCGTTCGAGCGGATGCGCGACTTCAACCGGCGGCTCGACGAGGACTTTCATCTGAACCTCGGCACGCTGCTGTTCCGCCCGGCGCATGCCGCCCTGGGCGGACGGCTGCGGCTGGCGGTAAGCGGAGGCGCGGCGCTGCCGCAGCGGGTCGCGCGCTTCTTCAACGAAATCGGCATCCGGCTGCTCGAAGGCTACGGGCTGACGGAATCGGCGCCGGTGCTCAGCGTGGCGCGGCCGGACGAGCCGTTAACTCCCGGATCGGTCGGCAAGCCGCTCGCGAACGTCGAAATCAAACTGGCCCGGGCCGCGGGCGGCGTCGGCGAGATTATCGCGCGCGGGCCGAACGTGATGAGCGGCTATTACCGCAATCCCGCCGCGACCGCGGAAGTGCTGCGCGACGGCTGGCTGCATACCGGCGACCTCGGCCGCTTCGACGAGGACGGGCGGCTCTTTATCGTCGGGCGGGCGAAAGACGTCATCGTCGATTCCGGCGGCAACAATATCTATATCGACGAGCTTGAGGAGGCTTACGGCCATTCGCCATATCTGAAGGAGATGGCGGTCGTGGGCTTGCGCGTCGGCCAGGGCGAGCAGGTCGCGGCGCTGGCCGCGCCGGCTTACGCGCGCGGCGAAAGCCGGCGGACGGTCGAGGACAATCTGCGCGCGCATTTCGAGAAAATCGGGGCCGGACTGAGCTCCCACAAGCGCATCCGCATCCTGCGCTTCACCGACGCGGAGTTGCCGCGCACGCGCACGCGCAAGGTGCGGCGCGCCGAAGTCGCGGCGATTTTGCGCCGGATGCTCGAGAGCGGCGATCGCGCGCGCGCCGCCGTCAGCGCCGAAGTCGAACCGTGGCTGGCGCAGGCGCTGACGCAGGTCGCGGACGGCGCGGCGGCAATCACGCCGGCCACGCGGCTGATCGAGGATTTGGGGCTGGATTCGCTGGCGCTCGCGGAGCTGGCCGAGCATATCGCCGTCAAATCGGGGCGCGAACTCAGCGCCGAGGAATTGTCGAACGTCGCGACCGTCGAGGAATTGCAGCGGATCGCCGGCGCCAGCGGCAATCGGCCGAAGCTGCCGTCATACGCGCGTTTCGCCAAGCCGTACACGATCGAATTGCCCGGACCGATCCGGCGGCTCGGCGA
>DAHZDR010000290.1 GCA_027403435.1 Deltaproteobacteria bacterium | reverse complement strand
TCCCCGGGCTCGTCCGCCAGTGGGACGGTATCGGGCCGTATACCTAATCCCGCTGGCGGAAGGCTTATCGAGTCCCGCATAATATAGCGGCAAGTCGAAGATCCGGATGGCCGCATTTGGGCGGGCTTTAACTGTTGAGCGCCTGAATCTGCGACTTTTCGTTCACGCATAGCCATGCGGGCGCCGCAACTCGGGCGCGACGAGGGCAACGAAGGTCACAAAGCTTCCCGGTGGGTTGACTGGAGAAGTTTGAGGAGCCGCCGCGGATTTAGTTCGTTGTGGCGGCGTTGCCGCTCGCTCCCGCGCCCGCCATCGGCGCGCCCTTCGACGCTGGAAAGCTCAGGTTATTCACGACCTGTTTGACGCCGACCAGTTGCGCGACGATTCCCTGAGCGCTGGTTGCCGTCGCCGCCGAATCGACCTTGCCGCTCAGCGTCACCACGCCTTGGAGCGTATCGACATGGATCGCGGTCGCGGCGCTGTTAGTGACGCGATTTTCGAGCAACGCGGCTTTGGCTTCGGTCGTGACCGTCGAATCGGTGACCGCGCCTTTTACGCCAACATAGGCTTTACCGGCGTAATGTTCGGCTTCATTGGCCGTGCTTTGCGCCAACACGCCAAGCGCTTGTAACACCTGCTCTGAGCTTTGGGTGAGATCGGGCGTTGGCGCCGCTAACGGCGCGCCGGCGGCGGCGCTTGGCGTCTGGGCCGCCACGAGCGCCGGCGCCGCGATTATCGCCATGAGCGAAAAAACGCCCACAATCAGATTGTATCGATGATTCATGGCCGAGGTCTCCAAAGCTTTACTTACGATCTTCATGAAATTCAACGACGCATCATCCGTGCCATTGCCGACGCCCGTTCGATAACGTCTAAAATCCAACCAAGACCGCCATTTGACCGTCTATGCCAAGTGATCGGCAAAGCGTTTCGTGTTGACGAATTGGAACAGATTACCCACTCGCGCATGTGCTTTGCGTCGCCCCGCACGATCTCCGCCACTTTATGATGCGCGCCGCGTCCGCAACGGCATGGGTGAAAGCCTCTTTCCTCTATCCAGCGATTTCCGTGCCCGCTAGACTGCCGCAGGACGCGGGACGACCGTGAAAGCAAAATCCTGATGAAGATTCCGTGGGAAACCTTTGAACGCGAGACCATCGACCAGCTTCGCGCTCTGATCCGCCTGAACACTGCGAATCCGCCCGGCAATGAACGGATCGCCGCCGACTATCTTGCGGCCGAACTCGGCGGCGCGGGGATCGAACCGGCGATCGTCGAGGCCGCGCCGGACCGCGCCAATCTGATCGCGCGCATCGCTGGGAGCGATCCGGCGCTCGCGCCGCTGATGCTGTCGTCGCATACCGACGTCGTGCCGGTCGAGGCCGCCCGCTGGTCGCGCGATCCGTTCGGCGGCGAGGTCGCCGACGGCTGCGTATGGGGCCGCGGCTCGATCGATATGAAATCGAAGTGCGCGATGGACCTGGGTATCGCGCTCGCGCTGCGCCGCGCCGGCGTCACGCCGCGCCGCGGCCTGATCGTCGCGGCGGTGGCCGACGAGGAAGCCGGTTCGGAACTGGGCGCGCGCTGGCTGGTCGAACGCCATCCGGAGCTGGTGCGCGCGGGCTTTGTGCTCAACGAAACCGGCGGCTTCACGCTGTTCCTCGGCGAGCGGCGCTTCTATCCGATCCAGGTCGCGGAAAAAGGCTTCGTCACGGTCAAGATGACGATTACGGCCGCGCCCGGGCATGGCTCGATGCCGCGGGCGGACACCGCGATCGCCTGGATGGCGGAGATCATCGGCCGCCTGACGCGCAATCCAATGCGGCGGCGGCTGACGCCGCTGATGCGTCGGACGCTGGCTGAACTGGGGATTTCGCCCGACCATGCGCCGCCGCTGTTCCGGCCGATGCTGTCGAACACGGTGACGCCGACGATTGTCCGCGCCGGCTACAAAGATAACGTCATTCCCGGCGAAGCGTGGGCGATTCTCGACGGCCGCACGCTGCCGGGCGAGGACGAACGCGGCTTCATGGCCGAGTTGCGGGAGATCGTCGGGCCGGAACCGAGCCTGGAGGTGTTGAAAAGCGCGCCGCCGGCCGAAGCGAGCGCCGACACCGAGCTGTTCAGCCTGATCAGGCGTCGCACCGAGGCGGTCGACCCCGGTGCGCGCGTGATTCCGTGGATGCTGCCGGGAGCGACCGACAGCAAGTTCTACGCGCAACTCGGCGCCGTATGCTACGGCTTCGCGCCCGTGCGGCTGGAGGCCCGGATGCCCTTTGGCGCGCTCTATCACGGTAATGACGAGCGGATGCCGATCGACGGGATGCTATGGGGCCTGCGCCTCTATACGGACGTCGTGCTGGACTTTCTGGGACTCCGGCGCGATGAGGTTTTCGCCTAGCCGCGCGGCGCAACCCGGATTTTCGAGCCGGGCCTAGTGGCCTGTAACGGCTGATTGGGAAGTGATTCGTCTGGTGGGATCGAAGTACTTCCACTTTACGGTTTTCGGGGCGGTGTGGTATTGGCGGATGTAACGCATGAGCTTGCGGGCCAGGTCCTTGACCGAGGTGAAGACTCCGCGGGCAATAACCTCACGCTCGATCTTGGAGAACCACAGCTCGACTTGGTTGAGCCACGATGAGTAGGTCGGAGTGAAGTGCGGGTGAACGGTCCCGTGAGCCGCGAGAAAGTCTCTAACCGGTTGGCTTTGGTGCGCCGAGAGGTTGTCGGCAATCACGTGGATCGCTTTGCCGCGCGGCTGATTAGCCACGATGTCGGTGAGGAACGCCACGAACTCGGCCGCGGTGTGGTGTGCCGCGGTCTTGCCCAACACTTCGCCGGTCCTGGCATTGAACGCCGCGAATAAGGAGAGCGTGCCGTGGCGATAATACTCAAAGCCATGTCGTTCGGCCCGTCCCGGAGAGAGCGGCAACACGGGGTCCTTGCGATCGAGCGCCTGGATCGCAGTCTTCTCATCGACGCAGAACGCCGCCGCGTGCTGCGGCGGATGCAGATACAACCCAATGATTTCGGCGGCTTTGGCCTCAAAGTCTGGATCGTTCGAGGCCATGTGGCCCTCCAGCCGATGCGGGCGCAACCGATGTTTGCGCCACACCCGCGCCACCATCATGTGACTGAGGCCCAATTGGGCGGCAAGCTTGCGCGTGCTCCAGTGGGTCGATCCATCGCGAGGTTTGCGCTATACGCTCCACTCCAGAATGCGCGCCTCCAGCGCCGGCGTGAGCGTGGTCGGCGGCTGCCCGGCGTGGCGGCTGAACAGCCCGGCCAGGCGTTCCGCCGCAAACCGCTTGCCCCATCGATCGATGAAGCTATCGGCGCAGTCCAGCTTCGCGCGGATCGAGGCCCAGGTGTGACCCGCATCCAGCAACAGGATCAGTCGCGCACGTCGCGCCTCATCGGCTCGTCCGGACTGACTGTTGGCTTGCCGGGTGAGTTCTTCGCGTTCCACCGTCAACAGCTTAATCGTGTTGCTCACGAACACGATTGTACTCTCTTTTCAGATGTTACAGTCCACTAGTTGGCGGCGTCGCCCAGATCGGAATTGTCGGAGCTGGCGGTGGCGTTGGCCGCCGTCGGCGTGAAAGTCACCAGCAGGCGCGCCGGCTGGCTCAGCGGAATCACCGCGTAACGCGACACCGCCGCGGTATTGATCGTGATCTTCGTGCCGCCGTCCGCGCTTTCGATGTCGGCGTCGCGGAACAGCGACTTG
>DAHZDR010000264.1 GCA_027403435.1 Deltaproteobacteria bacterium | reverse complement strand
GTCGCCGCCGCGGCCAACGCCAGATAGGCCGCGAGCAATCCCGCCGCCGGCCGCCGCGCCGTCATCAGGGCCGCGGCGCCAAGCGCGATCGTTGCGGCGATCCACAGCGCAATCGCGACGCCGAGATTTCCCGCCGCGTCGCCCGCGATCACGGCGGCCGTCACGCCGTAGAGCCGCGGCACGCCGGCGATTCGGTTGATCCAGCCCAGGATCGCCGGCCGCGCCGCCCGCGACGCCGCGACTCCTGATTGGATTGCGCCGATTTGCTTCGCCGCCGCGATTTCCCTCTCCCCCCGCGCTTTCAGCCGCGCTGGCCGGCCGTTCCGGAATAACTCGCCAATCCGACCGCCGACCCGCTCAGGATTGCGGCTCAGCCGGTTCCGGGTCGGCCGGCGGCGCGTCCTTGCGGGCGAGCAGTTCGAGCTGGCCCTCGCCCGCGTCCAGATATTCCGCGCCGTACTCCGCGTATTCGGCCTGTTCCTGCTCGTCGAGCAACGCCGCCATCGCGTCCAGATGACGGCGAATCGCGGCGGCCAGCTCTGCATTGACGCCCTTGACCGACTGCAACTCCGTCAGCGTCGCCGCGCGCATCCGCCGCAGGCTGCCAAAATGCCGGAGCAGCGCGCGCCGCCGCACCGGACCGATTCCGTCGATATCGTCGAGCGCCGATTTGAGCCGGGCGCGCCGCCGGAGTTCGCGATTGTAGGTGATCGCAAAGCGATGGGCTTCGTCGCGAATCCGCACCAGCAGGAACAGCGCGGTCGAATTGCGCGGCAGCACGATCGGGTCCTTGCGGTTCGGCAGGAACACCCGCTCTTCGGATTTCACCACGTTGCGCTCATGGCCGTCGTTCAAGACATGCCGCTTGGCGAGCGAGACGACCTCGATTTGATCGGTCAGGGCGAAATCCTTGAGCGCCTGCGCGGCGACGTTGAGTTGGCCCTTGCCGCCGTCGATCACCCACAAATCGGGATACTCGTTTTCCGCGCGCGCGCGCTTGAGCCGGCGGCTCAGGACTTCGTACAGGCTGGCGAAATCGTCCTGACCCGCGACC
The DNA here is from genome assembly GCA_027403435.1 of Deltaproteobacteria bacterium. Taxonomy (GTDB): domain Bacteria; phylum Desulfobacterota; class Binatia; order Binatales; family Binataceae; genus JADMIL01. The sequence goes on along the minus strand of DAHZDR010000264.1, from coordinate 7,093 downwards.
GTGCGGATTCGATAGCGCCGGTAAAGCGCCTTGCACGGCTCGCCATCGTCGAAGGTCGCCTGCGATCCGACGACCATCGAGCCTTGCAGATTCGAGATGTCGTAGCATTCGATACGCTTGGGCGTGTTGCGCAGATGGAGGCGGGCGCGCAGTTCGGCCAGCATCTTTTCGCGCGTATTTTCGTTGTTGCGGCGCGCGGCGAAACTTTGCCGCGCGTTCTCGGTCGCCATCTCCAGCAACCGGAGCTTTTCGCCGCGTTGCGGCACGACAAATTCGACCTTGCGGCCGCGCCGTTCGGAGAGCAGCTCGGCGCGCGCTTCGGCGTCCTCCAGGGCGACCGGCACGATCACTTCATCGGGCGGCGCGAGCGCGCCCGCGTAATACTGCGTCAGCAGATCGGCCAGAATTTCCTCTTCGCCGAATTCGAGGTCCTGAAAGCTCCAGCTCCGCGTGCTGTTGAGTTTGCCGTTGCGCACCATCAGGACGATCGCTTCGATAAAGCCGCCTTCGCGATAAAGTCCGAACACGTCCTGATCGCCGCCCCAATGATGCAGCACGGTTTGCTTTTCGACGGTTTTTTCGATCGCCCGCACGCTATCCCGCAGGCGCGCCGCGGCCTCGAATTCGAGCCGCTCCGCGTAAGCTCGCATCCGCTCGCGCAGCTCGCGCAATAGTTCGAGGTTCTTCCCCTCCATCAGCATCTCGGCCGCGCGCAGATGGCGCCCGTACTCCTCGCGATCGACCGGCAGGCAGCACGGTCCGAGACAGCGTTTGATCTGGTATTCGATACACGGGCGGCTGCGATTGCGGAACACCGCGTCCGAGCAGGTGCGCAGCGGAAAGACCTTGCGGATTACGTCGATCGTCTCACGCAGGCCGTCGGCCGAGCCGAACGGTCCGAAGTAGCGTCCACCGTCTTTGACGATCCGCCGCGTGACCGTGATGCGCGGCCACGGATGGTTGGTGACTTTGGCGCTTAGATAGGATTTGTCGTCCTTAAGCCGGATATTGTAGCGCGGCTTGTACTGCTTGATCAGATTGTTTTCGAGGATCAGCGCTTCTTTTTCGCTGCGCACCACCAAGGTCTCGAAATCCCGCACTTTGCGCATCAGGAAGCGCACCTGAAAACGCCCGTCGCCGCCCGGCCGAAAATAGGATCGCACGCGCGAGCGGAGCGACTTGGCTTTGCCGGCGTACAGCACCTTGCCGGCGCGATCGCGCAGCAGATAGACGCCGGGATCGGTCGGAATCGCGTCGAGCCGCCGTTCGAGTTCGGCGTCGTCGAGCGCGTCCTCCGCGACGCTCAGCTTCAGCGTTTCACGCGGTTCGCTCGCCGCCGGGTCCGCCTGATAATTGACCAGCGATTCGTAGCGTGGTCCGAGTTCGGCCGGATCCGGCGGAGCCGCGGCGCTGGCGGCGCGATCGGCTTCGGCAGGTTCGCCGGAGGCCGGGTTGGGCGCGGGTTTGGCGGCCGATTCGGCGCCGGGCGTCGCCGGATCACCGGAATCCGCGCTGGACGCCGCCGTACGCGGCCTCGCGCCCGCCGCGCTGGCTCTGGCCGGCGCGCGCCTTCCGAATGGAATCGAATCGCTCATCGCTGGCGCCGATTATACACCGCGCCCGCCCGATCGCGCGCCGCTTCGCCGATGGCGCATCCGGCCCGTATCGGGCAGGATAAACGCGCCCGCGCGTGGCGATCGAACCGCGCCGTCCGCGGACAGCCATCACTATTATGGGGAGTCAATCATGCGCAAACTCGAAGGAAAAGTCGCGGTTATCACCGGCGCGTCCAGCGGGATGGGCCGGGCGACGGCGACGCGTTTCGCGGCGGAAGGCGCGAGCGTGGTCATTGCCGATCTCAACGCCGAAGGCGGCGAGGCGGCGGCGCGCGAATGCCGTGAGAACGGCGCCAACGCGGTCTTTCAGCAGACCGACGTGACGGCGGAGGCCGCAATCAAGGGCGCGATCGATCGCGCGGTCAAGGAATTCGGCCGGCTCGACGTGATGTTCAATAACGCCGGCCTGGCCGGAGCGCTCGGCTCGCTCGAAGCGACCACGGCGGAAAACTGGGACCGCACCTTCGCGATTCTGTTGCGCGGCGTCTTCCTCGGCATCAAGCACGCCGTGCCCGCGATGCGCAAAATTGGCGGCGGCTCGATTATCTCGACCGCGTCGGTGGCGGGATTGCGCGGCGGCGCCGGGCCGCTGGCCTATAGCGTCGCCAAGGCCGGCGTCATCCATCTGACCAAATGCGCGGCGCTGGAACTTGGGCGGGAGCGGATTCGCGTCAATTGCATCTGTCCGGGCGGCATCAACACGCCCCTCATCCATCAGCATATTCCGGGCGGCGATCCGGCGGTCCGGCAGCTTCTGGACAATATCCAGCCGATTCCGCGCGCCGGCACGGGCGAGGATATCGCGGGCGCCGCGCTCTACCTCGCAAGCGACGATTCCGCGTGGGTCACGGGCACGGCGATGGTCGTCGATGGCGGCCTGATGGCGGGCGGAAACCTGTTCGGCGGCGCGGCGCAACAGCCCTTCCAGACGCCGGCCAAATGGTCCGGGCCGTCGTTCGAAAAGGACTGAAATCGACGGGCGTTTGGCGAAATCCGCGCGGGGCCGAGCCGGATTCGGTCTCGCGCGAATCTTTTCGCCTTGCGGAATTGAACGAAGCGCCGGGACGGTCAGCCGCGCGATCCGGTCTTGCGTTCGAGCTTCTTCAGCCGCTGGTCCTGGTCCTTGCTCTGCACCGTGATCCGGTCGTCGAAGCGCTCGAACTTGCGCATCATCGCGGTCAGCGCCTTCGCGGTGGTCTTCAGGTCGTGATCGATTTTCTTGACAATCGCGTCGGTTGAAGAGGCGATACCGGCGCGAATTTCGGCCGAGGCCGCCGGCAGTCCGTCGTTCGACTCGGCGCGGCCGGCGGCGATTTGACGGCGCAATTCGTCGCCCAAGGCGGCGATTCGGCCATCGAGCCGAGTTTCGATCGCGGCGCCGGCGCGGGCAATTTCGTCGGCCTTGCGCAACCGGGAATTTTCCGCCTCGGCGGCCATCGCGGCGCGGATTTCGTCGCGGAGTGCGGCGATTTCCTCGCGCCGTTCGATCCGCGCATTGAGGAAATTCTCGCGGGTTTCGACTCGCGTCGCGCCCAGATTTTCGCCGATGCGAATCATCTCGGCGCCCAGGTCGGCGCGGGTCAGAGCGGCCGCCTCACGATTTTCCGCCAGCCGATCGGCGAGGAAGCGAATCTGGCGGCCGACTTCGCCGAACTGGCTCAAAACTTCTTCACGCAGCGTCTCGAGGCGCCCGCCAAAGCCGGTCACCGCCTCGATTACGAGGTCAAATCTTGCGCCCAGTTGTTCCAGCAGTGCCCCGATTTTCCCCGCCTCGTCTTCGGCCACGGCTTTCTCTCCCTCACGATGATGCGCGTACCGCCAAGAGCTCCTTAATGTATCACTTTGCCCAGCCGACTCCAGCGGACCGCCAAATCCGACGAGCTGTCGCTGTCCCAGGACCAGTAAATGAACATCGCGCGCCCTTCGACTTCATTGCGATCGACCATGCCCCAGAAGCGGCTGTCGTAGCTGCGGTCGCGATTATCGCCCATCATGAAGTACTGGCCGCGCGGCACCGTGACGGGACCGAAATTGTCGCGCGGGGAGTTGGCTTCGCGTTCGCCGGGCGTCAGTTCGAAATGGGCGTGCGGATCGTCGGCGCGCTGGCCATTGCGATAGAGCACGCCGTTGCGGACTTCGATCGTGTCGCCGCCGATGCCGATCACCCGCTTGATGAAATCCTTGGTCGGGTCGGGCGGGAAAACGAAGACCACCACGTCGCCGCGATGTACCGATTCGAGCTTGAAGAGGTAATGGCCGTACGGAATTTCCGCGGCCATCGGCGTCAGCCCCAGGATCGAGTCGGGCAGGCGGAAGCCGTAGAGCAGCTTATTGACGATAATATGGTCGCCGATCAGCAGCGTCGGCTCCATCGAACCCGAGGGTATCTTGTACGCCTGAATAAAGAACGTGCGCAGGATTAGCGCGAGGACGATCGCGACGACGAACGCCTCGGCGTATTCACGCAACGCCGATTTTTCGGGACGCGCCGGAGCCTGGGCCTGAGCCGGCGGGAACTGCCGGCGCGACGGTTGCCTCGATGGTTCAGCCACGGCCAGCCTAGTCTCCGACCTTGAGGAGCGCGAGGAAAGCCTCCTGGGGGATTTCGACGCGGCCGACTTGCTTCATCCTGCGTTTACCTTCTTTTTGCTTTTCAAGCAGCTTCCGCTTGCGCGTAATGTCGCCGCCATAGCATTTCGCCGTGACGTTCTTGCGCAGCGCCTTGACCGATTCCCGCGCGATTATCTTCGCGCCAATTGCCGCTTGAATCGCGACTTCGAACATCTGGCGCGGAATCAACTCGCGCATCTTTTCGCATAGCGCCCGGCCACGCTCGTAAGCGTTGTCGCGATGGGCAATCATCGAGAGCGCGTCCAGCACTTCGCCGTTGATGCGGATGTCCAATTTAACCAGATGCCCGGGACGAAAGTCCAGAAACTCATAATCGAGCGAGGCGTAACCGCGCGTGGCTGATTTCAGCCGATCGTAAAAGTCAAAAACGATTTCCGCCAACGGCATTTCGTACTGCAAAATCGCCCGCTGATGGCCGGAGAATTTGAGGTCGCGTTGCACCCCGCGGCGTTCCTCGCACAGATGCATCACGGCGCCCAGGAACTCCTCGGGCACGTGAATGGACGCCAGGATAAACGGCTCCTCGATCGCCTCGACCGTGCTTTCGTCGGGCAGCAGCGCCGGATTATCGACCATCAGGGTTTCGCCGGCGGCGGTGCGCACGCGATAGGCCACCGTCGGCGCGGTAACGATCAGGTCAAGGCCGAACTCGCGTTCCAGCCGCTCCTGCGCGATTTCCATGTGCAGCAGGCCGAGGAATCCGGCGCGAAAGCCGAAGCCCAGCGCTTGCGAGGATTCCGGCTCGACCACGATACTCGCGTCGTTCAGCCGCAGTTTATCGATCGCCTCGCGCAGTTCGCCGTATTGATTCGCCTCGGTCGGATAAAGCCCGGCAAAGACCATCGGCTTGAGTTCCTTGAACCCCGCCAACGACTCCGTCGCCGGAGTTTCCGCGTCGGTGATGGTGTCGCCCACGCGCATATCCGCGACGGTCTTGATGCCGGCGACGACGAAGCCGACTTCGCCCGGGCCGATCGCGTCCACCGCCTGCTCGTGCGGCGTGAACCATCCCAGGCGCATCACCTCGCCGTCCTTGCCGGTGGCCATCAGGCGGATTTTCATGCCGCGGCGCAACTCGCCATCGACCACGCGAACCAGGCCAACCACGCCTTCGTAAGTGTCGTACCAGCTATCGAAGATCAGCGCGCGCAGGAGCTTGCCCGCGCCGGCGGACGGCGGTGGAATCCGCTGGACGACCGCCTCGAGCGTCTCCGCGATACCCACGCCTTCTTTGGCCGAAGTGAGGATGGCGTCGGTCGCGTCAAGCCCGATAATCTGCTCGATTTCGCCGCGCGTGCGCTCGACGTCGGCGCCGGGAAGGTCGATTTTGTTGATCACGGGTACGATTTCGAGGCCGTGATCGAGCGCCATGTATACGTTGGCTAAGGTTTGCGCCTCGACTCCCTGGCTGGCGTCCACCACCAGCAGGGCGCCTTCGCACGCGGCGAGACTGCGTGAGACCTCGTAGGCGAAATCGACGTGGCCGGGGGTGTCGATGAGGTTGAGCACGTAGGCGCGGCCGTCTTGCGCGGTATAGTTCAATCGCACCGATCGGGCCTTGATCGTAATGCCCCGTTCGCGCTCCAGGTCCATCGAATCAAGGAACTGCTCCTTGAATTCGCGCTTGGTGAGCGCGCCGGTGCGTTCGAGCAGCCGGTCGGCGAGCGTCGATTTGCCGTGATCGATATGTGCGATGATCGAAAAATTGCGGATTAAGTCGCGTGGCGTCATGAATAAGCGATGGAACGGGCGCGGCGCGCGCTCCAAACATGCGATGATAGCATGGCCTCAGCGGGCGCGCGCGAAGCGTTCCTTGAAATAGGCGAAAGTGCGCCTGAGACCCTCGTCCAGCGCGACCTCCGGACGCCATCCGAGCTCCCGCGCGGCGCGCGCCGCGGAAATCACCGAGCGCATCTGCTCGCCCGGACGCGCCGGCGCGTAGGCTGGGGCCGCGGCGCCGCCCGCCGCCTCCGCCAGCATCCGATAAAGCTGGTTGACGCTGGTTTCGACGCCCGTCCCGATATTGATTGGGCCGGCGGCGGCCGCCGTCAACGCCGCGACGTTGGCCCGCGCCACGTCGCCGACATAGACGTAATCGCGCGTCTGCCCGCCGTCGCCGAAGATTGTCGCGGGCCGGCCTTCGAGCAGCCGCGCGCAGAAAATCGCGACCACCCCCGCTTCGCCGTGCGGGTCCTGGCGCGGCCCATAAACGTTGGCGTAGCGCATCGCGGCGTAAGCTATTCCGTACTGCGCTTTATAGAAGAATAAGTACGATTCGCTGGCGAACTTGGCCACGCCATAAGGACTGATAGGCCGGCATGGATGGCTTTCGTCGGCGGGAAAAACGTCCTGCTCGCCATAGATTGCGCCGCCGGTCGAGGCGAAAACCACCCGGCGCAGGCCGTGGGGGCGGGCGGCCTCGAGCAGGTTCAGGAAGCCGACCAGATTCACCTGCGCGTCGAAGGCCGGATCGGCGACCGAGCGCCGCACGTCCATCTGCGCCGCGAAATGAACGATCGCCTCGGGCCGTTCGGCCGCCGCGATCGCGCGCATCCGCTCGGCGTCGCGCAAATCGGCCTCGTAAAAGCGCGCGGCCGGATTCACCTGGTCGCGTTTGCCCGCCGCAAGGTTGTCGAGCACGACCACCTGATCGCCGCCGGCGGCGACCAGCGCGTCCACCGTATGCGACCCGATAAAGCCGGCGCCGCCGGTCACGAGTATGCGCATTCGCCGCTCCCCTGCCCGCGCGATCAGACCGGCCGCCGGCCGATCGAGTAATAACGGAATTCAAGCGCCTTCATCAGCGCCGGATCGTACAGATTGCGCCCGTCGAAGATCACCGGGGT
>DAHZDR010000246.1 GCA_027403435.1 Deltaproteobacteria bacterium | reverse complement strand
GAATCTGGCTTATACGAACGTCGCGACGCGAATTAAAACAGCGGTTGGCGCGGCGCTGGACGCGGTGAGCGTGGATTTTTTCGGGCCGTACACGTTGCCGCGCCGGCCGAACGAAAGCGATGCGGCGTTCCGCGTGCGGATACTGGCGAATCTGTTGTTGGCGCGGGTGACGCGGCCGGCGATCGCGCAGGCGCTTTTTCTCGCCACCGGGGAGTACCCGCGCATGGGGGAGCCGACTTTCCCCGGCGATTGCGCGGCGTATGACGCGAACAGCTATTACGGGATGGACGGCCCGGAGGATGTCGCCCCGGCGCGTTTCGGCGACGTGCTGCCGTACACCGGCTTTATCGACATGGCGGCGCCGTATTTCGTGCAGACCGGCGGCTATCCGGTGTACGCCTACGATATTGGCGCGGCCTACGATGTGCCGGCGTCGGCATACGATTTGACGGGCGCGTCAACCTCGATTCAATCGGACCAGACTTTCGCGGCGCTGGTGGACAGCACCGTGCAGGCGTTCAAGGCGTTCGGCACGGTAATCGGCGTGCGTCTGACCTCGCAAGCGTCCCTGGCGCCATATCGGGTGGGCGCGCTGGCGGCGTCGGCGAACGGAATTTCGGCGGCGCAGAGCGACATGGGCGCGGCGTTCGCGATGCGGAACTGGCTGCAGTCGTTTGGCGTCTGGATTGAGACGCCATCCTGGAACACGACTATCTGGACGCCGCTGCCGGGCGTGAATTTCGTCGCGGAGTTCGGCGCGCCGGCGATCGCGGCGGCGACGCTCGGCTGGATCGCCGGAATTTACACTACGACGGCTTTTCCCGCGATGCGGATCGGCGTGAACCAGAATCAAAGCTCGATCACGATTAAGCCGCCGGGCGGGATGCCGGCGGGCGCGCCGATCGTGATGGCGGACTTCAACACCACGGTCTGGGTACAGGAACTGACGGCAAGCGCGTTGACATTGGGGGTGGGCACGGCAGGACCGGGGAATCTGGACCTGATGTGGCTTACAAAGAATTGGGGCCGTGCGGGCGCGGCGGCCGGAGTGACGGCGATCACGGTGCCGTTGCCGGCCGGGATTTCGGGTTCTTACGCGGTATTCGCGACGCCCAACTGGAACACGAGCGTCTGGACGACCAAAGGCGCCAATTCCTTCACGTTGAATTTCTCGAATCCGGCGCCGGGCGGCCAGACGGCGGACGCGCTGGAGACACGCTGGGCGCGGCGCTGGAATCCGTTTTACCGCGCCCGGTACAGCGGCGCGCGGCGCATACCGCTGGCGCAGATGGCTGGCGCCGGGTCCGCGCCGATGGTTTATTGGGGAATAGAACAGTTGTTGTGAATACGATACCGATAATTGACTCCCGGCTTGAACCGGGGATGCGGCGGCGCAAGGAACGGCGCGGGCCGGACGGCGGCTATTGGGCCGAGTGTTTTTGCGTATCGTGCGGGAAATCGGGCGGAATGGCCCGAAATCTCGAATATATCGTGTACTTGTGCGAGGCGTGCGCGGCGAAATTCGGCGGCTTGCCGATGCTCGAAATTCCCGAATCGACGATGCGAGGTAAATAAAATGCCTTTTTATTACAGTGCGGCGCTCTACGGTCTGACGACTAACGTGACGGCTGGCGCCGAAACCGACCATTTGCAGTTACTGACGGGGGCGGGCGCGGCGGCGATGCTCAGCGGGCTTTTCGCGGTGGGCCGCAACGTGACGGTGGGCGGCGGCGGGATTCGGGTGCGGCGTTACGCCACGATTTCGACGGGCGGCACGCCGGTCACGCCGCGTCCGGCGAATCCGCGTTCGCCCGCGGCGGCGACGGCGGCGAACAGCGGCCCGACGGCGGGCGCGACGGCGACGGATTTGATGGAGATGGCGGTATCGCAGACTGGCGGCGGCGGCTGGACGGCGCTGGAGCCGGACGACGCTTTCGAGATGAGTCCCGGCGGCGGGGCGAACGGCAATATCGATTTGCTGTCGGTGATGGCGAGCGCGTCGATGACG
>DAHZDR010000244.1 GCA_027403435.1 Deltaproteobacteria bacterium | reverse complement strand
ACATCACGCCGATCTTCATCCGAATCTGGTTGATGAAGATGACGACGGTGCGCGACCGCGAGATAATCGAAGTGAGCTTGCGCAGCGCCTGCGACATCAGCCGCGCCTGCAGGCCCATCTGCGGCTCGCCCATCTCGCCCTCGATTTCGGCGCGCGGCACCAGCGCCGCGACGGAATCGATCACCAACACGTCGATCGCGCCCGACTGGACCAGGGTCTCGGTGATTTCGAGCGCCTGTTCGCCGTTGTCCGGCTGCGAGATGAGCAGGTCCTCGACGTTGACGCCGAGCTTGCGCGCATAGGCGGCGTCGAGCGCATGTTCGGCGTCGATAAAGGCGCAGATACCGCCGCGTTTCTGCGCTTCGGCGATACATTCGAGCGCGAGCGTGGTCTTGCCCGACGATTCCGGCCCGTAGATTTCGATCACGCGGCCGCGCGGGAGTCCGCCGACCCCCAACGCCAGATCCAGCCCGAGCGATCCGGTCGGGATTACGGGAATATCGGCTTCGATCGCCTGCTCGCCAAGCTTCATGATCGAGCCTTTGCCGAACTGTTTTTCGATCTGGCTGAGCGCCAGGTCCAACGCTTTGCCCTTGATTTCCTGCGCCATCGCGGCCCTCGCGCCATACGCCTGTGGATGTCCGCCCGATTTTGCCATAAACGGCGGCGGATCGCGCTATGGGCCGCGCGAAGCGGCGATCGCGCCGGCGGCTGACGGCGCGATCGCCGCCTAATGACGATGGACGAGGGCGTGCTCGACCAGCGGCAGACGGTCGTTGCCGAAGAACATCTGGCCATCGACGAACATGGTCGGCGAGCCAAAGCCGCCGCGCGCGATCAGCTCCTCGGTGGTGGCGCGAAGCTTTTCCTTGTACTCGGGCAGCGCGATTTTGCGGAAAAATTCCGCTTCGTCCAGTCCGGTCTCACGCACGATCGCGCGCAGCACGTCGTCCTGGCTGAGGTCCTGATTATCGCCCCAGTAGCGCTCGAACGCGCGCCGCGAGTAGGGCGAAATTTTGCCCTGCTCCAGCGCGACGAACGCCCCGCGCATCGCTTTGACCGAATTCACCGGAAAGACCTTGAGCTCGCCGGGATCGGTGATTTTAAGGCGGTAGAGATGCGCCCAGTCTTGCAGGTCCTTTTTGTAATAGCGCGCCTTAACTTTGACCGGCCGTTCGCGCGATTCATAGACGGAGGGGTTCGCGGCGTTGAACACGCCGCCGACCAGAATCGGCTTCCAGATCAGATCGGCGCCGTGACGCGCCGCCACTTCCTCGATCTTGGTGAAGGCCAGATAGGTCCATGGACTCGAGCAGTCGTAAAAAAATTCCAGCTTGGCGGCCATCGTGAATCCTCCCCGGGGCGCGCATCGCCCCGCCCGCGCATAAATAGCACAGGCGGAGACCGGGCCGGAAAGCGGCGGACGGAATCAGGGCGTGGGGGCGTCGGGCGCCGGCGTGGGCAGGCCCGCGTAGGGATTGGTCATGGCGCGCGGGATCGCCGCGGCGGGCGCGGCGGCGGTTTGGCCAAGCGCGCCGAAGGGCGCGCCGCTCACGCTCACCAGATCGGCATAGACGTCGCCGAAAAAGACCGCCGCCGCAATCCGCACCGGCAGATGGCGCGCGTCGTCGGTCACCCAGATCGTGGTCTGGCGCGCCTCGCCGCGAAACGATCCCTCGCTTAGCCAGATTACCGACGGTTCGATTCGCACGGTCTCGAACGTACCGAGCGCGGTCGTGATCCGCTCGCGGCCGGTCACGTTGAAGCCAAACACGTAGCGATTGCCGCCGCTGAAGATATCGAACTTCAGATCGTCGCCCGGCTTGAGCCGCTGCGACAGCGCCATAATCGCGCCCGAAAACGGCCCCAACGGATCGCCGCCGGTAAAACGGCGGATGGTCGCGCCGCCGCGCCGACCCGTCTTGACCGCCGTCACCATGTGGGCGGGATAGTCGAAAGTGACATGCCAGTGATAAATGCGGCGGTTTTCGTGCTGAAAAATCTGGATTGTATCGGGACGCAGGGTTCCGATAGCGAAATCTTCACGAAAATAGTCGCGCATCCGGTAAACCAGGTCCACCACCCGGCTGGTGTCGAGCCACATCAGGCCGGACCATAGTTCGGGATGGCGCCGGTTGCGCAGGAACGTGATGCGCGCGTTGCCCGCTGGAACATCCATCCATGACGCCGCATACACCAGGGTTTCGCCGGCGCGAAATGGGTTCGGGCCAGGCCGGTAGTCGGGAATCGCAAGATTATCGGGCAGCGCGATCGGCTTGGGCGGCAACGGCCGGCGCGCCGGCCGCGCGCCGGCGCGCGCGATCGGCCTGGACGCCGCGGCGTCCGCCGCGCGCGCGATCGGACGAGCGGCCGCCACCGCGATTGCCGCGGCCAGCGCCGCGATCAACGCGGCCGCCAGACGCCGCGCAAGGATTTTCCTGATGCGTAAAATCGAATACACTGCCTCCCGACGATTGTGCCGCAAGCTGGAGGGCAGGGGAATGTCGCACGCCCGTTCGCTGTTCGTGGGGTTCGCAATGCTCGCGATACTCGCCGCACCCTTGCGCGCGCGCGCCCAGATGCTCGGCGTTCCGGGTCCGGGGAACCCAATGATGCCGATGTCGGCGCTGGAGCAGGCCGGTCCCGACACCGTGCACAAGCACGGCAAGGACGCGGCCGACGCGATCCGCGAGGCCAAGCGCAAATACAACGACGCCGATCCGCGCGTGCGCGTGCAGGGACTCGAATCGCTACGTTTCGTCAATAGCCCCGAAGTCAACTCGATTTTATTCCGCGGCCTGTCGGATCCCGACGTGCGCGTGCGGATCAAGGCGATCGACGTGCTGGGCGCGCGCGCCGTGACCGACGCGGTGCCGCAGATGTCGCAGGACCTATACCTGCGCGATACGCCGGCGATCGAAAAACTTCATCTGGTGGCGGCGCTCGGACGAATCGGCGACGAACGCGGCGCCCTGCCGATTATCGATTTCCTCAAAAACACCACTAGCGATGCGAACCGCGGCACCGCGGTCTTCGCCCTGGGCGAAATTGGCAATCCCATCGCCAACGATATGCTGATGCAGACCGTCAGCGACGATTCGAGTCCGATGGTGCGCAAGCTCGCGAGCGAGGCGCTGGAGAAAATCGACGGCGAACTGCCGACCCGGCGCAGCGAAGAAGAACAGTTGGCGCAACAGAAAAAACTCGAACCGACCGATCAAAAACTCTCCAAGCTGCGCGAGATGGACGCGAAGCTCCACGCCAATCAGTATTGATTCGACCGCGTCTGAACCGCGGCCGGCCACGGTTCAGGCGCCGACGATTCCGGCGGTATTCGCCGTCGCCGCCGGCCGCTGCGGAAACACCCGCGCCAGCGCTTCCTCGCCCAACCCAAGATGGGCGCTCAGCACCCGGCAGATCGGTTCGCGAAAATCGGTGGTGACCGCAACGTCGCGCTCCTGATAGAGCGCCGCCGGACTCAGCCCGCGCCAGTCGGCGTAGACTCGCCCGCCGCGCACCGGCCCGCCCATCACCCACATCACGTTGCCGTGGCCGTGATCGGTGCCGGCGTCGCCGTTTTCGTGAACGGTGCGGCCGAACTCGGAAATCACGATAATCACGGTGTCGGCGTAGGCCGGACCGAGTTGCCGCGCGAAGTCCGCAAGGCCGTCGCCGAGCGGTTTGAGATGGTTCGCCAACTGGCCGCGATCGGCGCCCTGATTGACGTGCGTGTCCCATCCGCCAAGCGCGACGAAGGCGAGCCGGATACTCGGGTCGCGCGCGATCAGACGGGCCAGGCGCGCGGCGTCGCCGGAAAATCCGTTGGGCGGCGGCGCGCCGTGGTTGGCTTCGCGCATGTCGGCCGCAAGCTCGGTCAGCAGCTTGCGGCGCGCGACGCGGCCTTCCTGATAGGCGCGGCTAAGCGCGTCGTCACTGTCGTAGAGGCGGTCAAATGCGTCTTCGATGCGCGGATTATCGAGCGGCATCGGCCGCCCGGCGCCGCGGCCCAGCGGCAGATTCGCGACCGGCGCCCGCCCGGTCAGGATGCGCGGAACCAGCGGACCCATGCTGAGCGCCGCGGTCGCGCCGTGACGGCCCGGCATCGCCGCCAGCACTCGGTTCATCCAGCCGTCGCCGGTCGCGCGCACGCCGGGTGTGCCGCTTTCCATGTAAAATTGCGCGTCGAAATGCGATCGCGTGGGGTCGGGCGAGCCGCTGGCGTGGACGAACGCGAGCGTGCCGTCCTGCCAGTACGGCAGCAGCGCGCGCAGATTCGGATTGAGGCCGAAATGACCGTCGAGATTGATCGCCGCCGCCGCGCCCACGCCGCGCGCAATCGCGATCGTGGGCCGCTGGTCATAGTACTGCGCATCGCCGCACGGCACGACCACGCTCAGCCCATCGACGGCGCCGCGCATGAAGACCACCACCAGCCGTTTGCGGCTGGAATCGCCGCCGAGCGCGCGCGCCGCCCATGCATGCGGTCCAACCAGCATCACGCCGGCGGCCGCGAGGGTCGTGGCGGCGCGCAGGAACTCGCGCCGGCCGATCGCGCGATCGGTCGGCGCTGACGGCGAATCACCGCGGGCGCCTCGATCGGTCATCGGTCCGATTCCGCCGGACGCGCCGGCGGCTCCCGGGTCACGCGCGCGCGCCCGGATTTTTCAGCCGCCGTCAGCCGCGCGATTTCGCCGCGCACCGACGCCACGGTCGTCGCTGGAGCGAAGCCCCAGGCGAGAAATCCGCGCGAATAGTCGCGCGCGGACCGCGTCACCGCCGCGATCGGACGACCGATCGCGGCCAGCGGCGCCGCCAGCGTTGCGCGCGCCTCCGCCGCCAGCGCCGCGGCGGCGGCGCGCATCCAACCCCTATGTCCGAATTGATTGACCAATTTCATCGCGACTCGACCCATCCTTCAACGCATCATGAACTCCGGACTGCCGAGCATCAGCGGCGCGCGCAGCGCGGACGGCGCGCTGGCGACTACGGTCGCGGTGTGCGGCGTGAACTGAGCGCCGAGCGTGACCGCCAGCGCGGCGGGCGCGGGCGGCGCCGGCCGCGCGACGAACGCCGCCGGTGGCGGCGCCGGCCGATCGCGAAAATCTCCCGGACTGCCCGCCACGTAATCCCGCGGCGAACGATCGAGCGGCAGCCGCCCGGCGCCCAGCGCCGTCGCGAAGCCGAGCCGCATCATCATGCCGTCCGGATTGAGCCACGCCGCGCGCGTATTGCCGTAGCCGTTCGGCGTCTGGCAGCCGTACAGCGGCATGCCCAGCATCGCCATCGCGCCCGCCAGCGGCCTGACATTGCGCACTTCGACGCCGGCCGCGCGCGCGCTCGAAATCACGTATTCGTAGGGCGTTTTGAACTTCGCCCGGCGATAGCGCGGATCCGCGAACTCCGCGCTCATGAACATCGTCGCCAGCACCGCGCGCAGCTCGCCGTCGCTGTCGAGATACCGGCGCGCCATCCGCTCGACCAGCGCCGGCGGCGGCTCGTCGGCGACGAAATATTGCGCCAACTGGAAGCTCAGATGCCGCGCCGTGGCCGGACTCGCCGCCAGCAGATCGAGCGCGCGCCCGCCTTCGGCCATCCCTCCGCCGGTTATCTTGCGGCCGAGGAAGGTCTGGTCGCGGTAGTCGTGGCGGCGCGGATAGAAGCGGAAGCCATAGGCGTCCGCGACGGGTCCGGCCGCGTTGGCCCGAAAACGCCGGAAGCGGTCGAAAAAGCCGCCGCCGCCCGGCGCGCCGCCGCCCATCATCCCGCCAAACCGCCCCATCCGGCCGGCGAATCCCGGCCGCGCGAGGCTCCATCCGGTGAGCAT
>DAHZDR010000241.1 GCA_027403435.1 Deltaproteobacteria bacterium | reverse complement strand
TAAAATCGTCTTGTTCGCGAGCGCCGCCATGGACGGATTGTAACGAGCGGCGCGGCGAAAATAAAAGGGCGGCCAGGCGCGGCCAAAGCCAAACGCGCCGCCGTCACGACATGGGACGGGCGCCGTGGTAAAATTAACCGCAAGCGGTCGGCATACCGCACCGCCATGAATGAGGTTAATGCATGAAATCGTATCGACCATTTGGCGCCGGTCATAAGCGGCGGCCGGTTGGGAGCGGGATCGTCGCCTGTTTCGCGATTGCGCTGGGTGTTGCGCTTGCGGCGGCGCCGGCTGTGGCAAGCTCGAAACGTGGCGCCGATCCAGTGCTGGCCATCGTCGGCGGCCAGCGGATTACCCAGAGCGAGGTTGACGCCCATGTGATCGACGAGATCAGCGCCAGTCAGCGGTACGATTTGCGCAAACGCGCGCTCGATTCGATGGTGGATAAATACGTGGTGGACGCCGCCGCTAAAAAGGCCCATCTGGCGCCGTCCGAATATCTCGACCGCGCAATTCATCCGAAAGGCTCGCGGGTGACGGCGGCCGAGGCGCGCAAATATTACGACGGCCATAAGGCCGGGCTTGACGCGCAGACCGGCGGCAAGCCCTTCGCGCGGATCGAGTCGGCGCTGATCGCCGCGATGCAGCGCCATGCCGATGACGAACGGCGCGCGGCGCTGCTCGCAAAGCTGCGCACGGACTATCACGTAAAGATGATGTTCGAAGCGCCGCGCGAACAGGTGTCGATCGCGGGCAATCCGTGGACGGGGGGCAAGCACGCGCCGGTCACGATCGTCGAGTTTTCGGATTTCCAATGCCCCTTCTGCCGCGCCGCGGAGCCGACGATCAAGCAGATGCGCGAGAAGTACGGCGATCGCGTCAAGCTGGTTTACATGGATTTTCCGCTCGGGATGCATCCGCACGCGCTTGACGCGGCGATCGCGGGACGTTGCGCGGGTGAACAGAACAAGTTCTGGCAGTTCCATGACGCGATGTTCGCCGATCAGAAGAAGCTCGATCCGGCCTCGCTAAAACAGACCGCGGCCAAACTTGGGCTGGATACGAAAAAGTTCGACGCGTGCTTCGACGGCAAACAGGTTGTGCCGGGAATCCGCGCCGATCAGGCCGAAGGCGTGCGGCTGGGCGTGAGCGGCACGCCGACGTTCTATATCAACGGGCTGCAGATGGTCGGCGTCGAGTCGCCGCAGGCGATGTCGGCGGCGATCGACCAGGAACTCGCGCGCGCCGGCGGTGCGGAAAAAGCCGCCGCGGCGCATCCGGCGAAGCGCCCCGTGCAAGCCGCCGCGCAATGATAAATCGCGCGCAAGCCGGCGGTTTCCGGCGCGCCTCGGCGGTCGCCGGCGCAACCGCCGCGCGCCGGGAGGGGGCGCAGCGATGGCGCACGCCTACGACTACGATCTGTTCGTGATTGGCGCCGGCTCCGGCGGCGTACGCGCCAGCCGGGTGGCGGCGCAACTCGGCGCGCGCGTCGCGGTTGCCGAGGAACGCTATCTGGGCGGCACCTGCGTCAACGTCGGATGTATTCCGAAGAAGCTGCTCGTGTACGCCGCCGAATTCAGCGAGGCGTTCGCCGACGCCGCCGGTTTCGGCTGGACGGTCGGCGCGAGCCGCTTCGACTGGAACGCGCTGATCGCCAACAAGGACGCCGAGATCGCGCGGCTTAACGGCGTTTACGAGCGTCTTTTGAGCAACGCCGGCGTGACCATCATGAACGGCAGGGCGACGCTCGCGGACGCGCATACGGTCAAGATCGGCTCCAGGCGCGTCACGGCGAAATATATTCTGATCGCGGTCGGCGGATGGCCCGCGGCGCCGCGCGTTGCGGGCGCCGAGCTGGCGATCGATTCGAACCAGGCGTTCCATTGGCGCGCGATGCCGCAACGGGTGGTAATCGTCGGCGGCGGTTATATCGGCGTCGAATTCGCCGGAATTTTCCGCGGGCTGGGCGCGCAGGTCACGCTGGTTCATCGCGGCGGCCTCTTTCTGCGCGGCTTCGACGACGATCTGCGCGCGGCGCTGGCCGAGGAGATGCGCAAGCGCGGCATTGTGTTGCGCTTTGCGACGGAAGTCGAACGGATTCACCGGAGCGGCGCTGGCGTGCGCGCGACCCTCAGCGAGGGCGCCTCGATCGACGCCGACTTGCTGCTGCTGGCGACGGGCCGCGCGGCCAACACTTGCGGACTCGGCCTGGAGACGGCGGGCGTGACGCTCGACGGCGCGGGCGCGGTTGTGGTCGATCGCTATTCACGCACCGCGGCCGAAAATATTTTCGCGGTTGGCGACGTCACCAACCGGCGCAATCTCACGCCCGTCGCGATCGCCGAAGGCCGCGCCGCCGCCGAGACGATGTTCGGCCGGCGCGCCGTCGCGCTGGACTACGACCATGTGCCGTCCGCCGTGTTCAGCCATCCGCCGCTGGCGACGGTCGGGCCGACCGAGGCCGAGGCGCGCGCCCGCTTCGGCGCGGTGGAGATCTACAAGTCGAGTTTCCGCCCGCTCAAACATACCCTCAGCGGGCGCGACGAGCGCACGTTCATGAAGCTCGTGGTCGAGCCGAACAGCGACCGCGTTCTCGGCTGCCACATGATGGGCGCGGACGCGGGCGAAATTATCCAGGGATTGGCGGTGGCGATTCAGTGCGGCGCGACCAAGGAACGGTTCGACGCCACCATCGGCATCCATCCCACCGCGGCCGAGGAGTTCGTCACGATGCGCGAGAAGGCGGCGTCGTGATCGCGCCCGCGCGATATAGTCAGTGATACGGACGCCTTGGCCATGGTTCGCGTGCTCCAGTGCGTTGCCGCGCGCGGCCGCGTCTGCGCCGTAGCCTCCACAATCTGCTTCACCTGGGCGCGAGAGATGGTTGCCGGCCGCCCACGCCCCGGCGCATCCGCCAGCGGCGCCGCGGCGCCGCCGACCGGAAAACGGTTGCGCCACAGCAGCGCCGTCGGTCGGCTCGCGCCAGCTTCCAGCGCGATGCGTCGGTTGGCAGGCCTTCGGCAGCCAGCAAAACGATCCGCGCACGCGGGACAATACGCCGCGGCGAGATTCCCGCCTTGACCCAGCCTTGCAGCGTCCGCCGGGCCTCATCGCGCATCTCCAACGGCTCTGGCGCATCCCACATAGTCATCCCTTCCTTACCACTCCCGCCAACTATAGCGTAGAAGATTATTATTGTAAGGCTATTAGTAAGACACTATACTGGCGCCTGCGCGGCTTCGCTCCGCGCAAAAGAGTTTCGCCACACGCCGATCGCTCAGATCTTCAAAGCCGTGCAGCGATTTGGCTCGGACCGAGCCGCGCCCGGCAAGCGTATTAGCGAAGTCGAGACAGACCCCCAAGCGCGGCACCGTGATCAGTGCGTCGCTTGGCTCGTTGGCTCTTGCCGCCACTGGGTTCACTTATCTGACCCTCAGTTTCCTTGACAGGTACGTTATGCTCGACTATACAACCGATTGTATAGTCGAACGGGATTCGCGAGTTGTATACGGACTTTTCAAAATGGTTTGGCGACGAGGATGCGTTTCCCGGCCGCGCCCGGGAGTAGCGATGTTTAACCTCAAGCAAT
>DAHZDR010000456.1 GCA_027403435.1 Deltaproteobacteria bacterium | reverse complement strand
GGATGCATTTCCCGCCACGGGATTTCGGCGACTTCGATAATGCGCGACGCGATTGCTGGCTCGGCCATGGAACGCCTCCCCGCCGCCGCAAGAATTGGCGCGCGACGGCATTCCGGTCGATAGTCCCGACCGTCCCCGTCTGTCAAACCGGCGCGGCGGTCAGTGCGCCTGGGGTTGGAGCAGGCGTTCGACGATCGCGAGCGCGAGCGGCTCCTTGTGACGCACGACGCCGAGCATCGGCACGGCGTTGGCGGCGGCGAAGGATTCGGCGGCGGCCGGAAGCGCGGCGCTGGCGCTGGAATCGAGCGCATTGACGATCGCGCCGCGAATTGCGAGTCCGCGCCGGCGGGCGAAATCGATCACGGCGGCGGCCCTGGCGAACGAATCGGGATCGGCGGGCATGACGATCACCAGCGCTAATCGATGGCGGCGGGCGAGATCGGCGAAATCGTGCGCGGAATCGATTTGCGCGTCGAGGCGCCATGCGTCTTCGACGATCACGGCGTCATGCGCGCGCTGAATTTCATCGAGCGCGGAAGAGATCGCGGCGAAATCGGGCGGCGGCGCGCCGTCGGCGCAGGCGGCCTCAAGCGGCGGCGCGGACGCGCAATAGCGATAGGGCGCGGCCGCGTCGAGCGCGAGAGCGGAGGACGCCGAGGCGAGCAGCGCGGCGGCGTCGTCGGCGGCGGGCGCGCCGGCGCGTATCGCGCAGCCGAGGGCGACCGGCTTCATCACGCCGACGCGAAAGCCGCGGACTTTCAGCGCGAACGCAAGCGCGCATCCGACCATGGTTTTGCCGGCGCGGGGCGCTGGCGCCGTGATAAGCAGACTGAGCTTCGCGGGCGGCATCGGGGCGGATTAATCCTGACGGATTCGAATCATTCAACGTCCGCCGATCGGCCGTTCGTTGCAAAACAGCGCGAATCGACTAGGCTGGGCGTCAGTATAGCAAACTGCGGGGTGAACGTAATGGAATACAACGTCATCGACGCCGATGGACATATCCTGGAGCCGGTCGATCTGTGGGAGACGTATATCGAGCCGAAGTATCGTGAAGGCTGCCCGAAGCTGATCACGCTGGCGGACGGCGGCGAGATTTTCCGGGTCGAACATGACGACGCGGTCGATCTGGGACGCGGCAAGAAGCGGGTGAGTTTCGGCGCGGTGGGCGCGTTCGGCGCGCGCGACGGCAAGGTTTCGCCGAAAATTCCGTACAGCGAGGGGCGCAAGGGCGGCTTCGATCCGCATGCGCGGATTCCCGACATGGACGCGGAGGGGATCGACGCGGCGTTTTTGTATCCGAGCCTGGGGCTGTTCCTGGGTTCGATGAAAGACCCGGACTTCGCGGCGGCGGCGTGCCGGGCCTACAATCGCTGGCTGGCCGATTATTGCAAGCCGTATCCGGAACGGCTGTTCGGCGCGGCGATGCTGCCGATGCAGTCGGTGGAGGGGGCGGTGCGCGAGATGCGTTACGCGGCGGAGGAGCTGGATTTCCACGCCGGCTTTATCCGGCCGAATCCGTACAACGGGCGCGCGCTGCACGATCCGGCGTTCGAGCCGCTGTGGGACGCGGCCGAGGCGCTGGGCTTCTCGATCGGGATTCACGGCGGATCGGAGAGCGGACAGGTGACGCTCGGGATGGATCGGTTCACGCGCGGCGGCGCGGTGCGCCATTGCGTGGCGCATACGTTCGAGATGATGGCGGCGGCGACCAGCTTCCTCATGTGCGGAATCTGCGATCGGCATCCGCGGCTGCGCGTCGCGTTTCTGGAATCGGGCGGCGGCTGGATGGCGGGATGGCTGGATCGGATGGATCGGCATTACGACGACGCCGGCATGAACGACACCGGGTTGCACGCGCGGCCGAGCGAGATTTTCCGCCGCCAGTGCTTCATTTCCTTCGAGCCGGTGGAGCGCTCGCTCAAGCTGCTGGCGGACTATATCGGCGCCGACAATATCCTGTGGGCGACCGACTATCCGCATCTGGACGGCTTTCCCAACGCGCCGCAAATGATCCAGGCGATGGGACTTCCGCCCGCGACCCTGGGCAAGGTGATGGCGGGCGGGGCCAAGCGTTACTACAACCTGCGATAGGCAGGCGAACGGCGGCGTCAGCGCCGCGAAGAGAGTGCGGGAATGGAATTCGCGATCGCATATCCGGCGCGGCCGGACGCATGGAAAGACCTGGTGGTCGCCGAGGAGCACGGCTTTACGCAGGCGTGGTTTTACGATTCGCAGATGCTCTACAGCGACGTTTACGTGTGCATGGCGATGGCGGCTGAGCGCACGAAGCGAATCAAGCTCGCCACCGGCGTGGCGATACCGTCGAACCGGATCGAGCCGGTCACCGCGCATTCGATCGCGACGATCAACCTGCTCGCGCCCGGACGCGCCGTGCTGGGCATCGGCACCGGCTTCACCGGGCGCAATACGATGGGGCTGCCGCCGGTCCCGCTTAAGCGCCTGCGTGAGTACGTCGAGACGGTGCGCAAGCTGCTGCGCGGCGAGGAAGTGCTGTATCGCGAGGCCGGCCGCGAGCGCTGGATCCGCTTTCTCCATCCCGACCACGGCTATATCAATCTCAAGGACCCCATTCCGATTCATATCGCGGCGGACGGAACCAAAGCGCTGGAGCTGGCCGGCGAAATCGGCGACGGCTGGATGACGGTGCTGGCGGACGCGCCCCGCTTCAAGGAAAAATTCGCGGCGGTCAAACGCGGCGCGGCGCGCGCGGGACGGTCGGTCGAGGGGATGCCGACGGCGATGCTGACGACGGGATGCGTGCTGCGCGAGGGCGAATCAGCCGAGTCGCCGCGCGTGGTCGAACGGGTGGGGCCGTTCGCGGTCGTTTTCCTGCACGCGCTGTGGGAGCGTTCCGCCGTGAGCGACGGCTTGCCGGCGCCGCTGATGGATCTGTGGAAGCGCTATCGCGACGAATATGTCGCGAAGAGCAAGACGCCGGCCGATCGGCGTTACCTGGAGATGCACGAAGGCCATCTGATCTATATGCGGCCCGGCGAGGAAAAATATATCGACGAAAACCTCGTGCGGATGATGACGCTGACGGGACGGCCCGACGAAATTATCGCGCGGCTCAAGGCGCTGGAAGCGGCCGGCCTCAGGCAAATCGCGATTCAGGTGGTGAATAACGGGCGCGAGATGATCGAGGAGTTCGGCCGCGAGGTGATCGCGAAATATTAAGCTCCGCGCGGCCGCCGATTTGACGCGGCGGCGCGGCGCGCGCGATAACTGGCCGCATACGCGGGAGGCGAAATCCGATGGGCGAGTATTTCAAGTTCGAAAAGGCCGACGGCATCGGCGTTCTGACCTTCAATTTTCCGCTCAAGCGTAATCCGCTGAACGAGCGCAGCGTCGGCGAGATGTTCGAGAATCTGAGCGCGATTCGCGACGACGACGAGGTCCGCGCGCTGATCCTGACCGGCGCGGGCAACACCTTCTCCGCCGGCGCCGATCTCTCGCACATCAAGGGCGTTGCCGATCCGGCCGAGCGCGAGCGCCTGTTCGGCAACGTCTCGCCCAAACGGATGCGCATCCTGCGCCGCGTTTTCACCCTGCTCACCAACTTCGAGATCCCCACGATCGCCGCGGTCAACGGTTACGCGGTCGGCGGCGGATGGTTTATCGCGATGTGCTGCGACTTTCGCGTCGCCGTCGAGGGCGCGCAGTTCTGGCTGCCCGAAATCGAGCTGGGCGCTCCTGGTCCGCGCGAACTGGAACATCGCCTCGCGCTCGACGTCGGTTTGGCGCGGGCCAAGGAAATCGTCCTGATGTGCCGGCGGTTCCGCGCCGAGGAGTTGCTCCAGTGGGGCCTGCTAAATCGCGTGGTCAAGGCCGATCAGCTGATGCCTGCGGCGCAGGAGATTGCGCGCTATCTGGCGGCGCGCAAACGCGCGGCGCTGTCGCAGGCGAAGGCCAATCTGAACGGTTTCACGCTTGATTAGCACGGCCCGGACGGCCGCGCGATCAGACAAGGATTCACCAGGCGATGTCCGAAAATTTCCTGTTCGAGCGAGACGGTCCGGTCACGACAATCACCTTCAATCGGCCGGAGCGGCGCAACTGCATGAACCGCCCGGTGATGGCCGAGCTGGAAGATTTGGTGCGCGCGGTGCGCGAAGATCGTGAGACGCGCGCGTTGATCGTCACTGGCGCGGGCACGGCCTTTTCCGCCGGCGCGGACATGTCGGCGGCCAAGGGCGTCACCGATCCGCGTGAACGCGCGCGGCTGTTCCGCGAACATAACCAGGGCGTGGCGCGGATGGTCGGCCGGATGTTCGATCAAATCACGCGGCTCGACTGCTTTACGATCGCCGCGGTCAACGGCCACGCGGTGGGCGGCGGATGGGCGCTGGCGGTCGGGTTCGATTTCGTCGTCGCGGCCGAAGCGGCCGAATTCTGGGTTCCCGAAGTCGAATTGGGCGCCGCCTTCACCGGCGGTCCGGCGCTCGCGATGGCCGCCGCGCTGGGGCCATGGCGCGCCAAAGAGGCGATGGTCATGTGCCGCCATTACACCGCGCGCGAGTTGTTCGATCTGGGCATGGCGCATCGGGTGGTTGCGCGATCCGAACTGCTTGCGGCGGCGCGGCGGCTTGCCGACGATTTGATGAAGCTGCCGCGCAAGGCGGCGACCGCGACCAAACATTTTATCGACGGCGTCTTCGTCGGGCCGCGGCTCTATTGACGAGGCGCCGGCGCGGGCGGCAAATTGACGCAGGGCGCAACCATGCGGCGCGGCGCGCGCAACAAATTCAATGCGTCAGGAGGACGAGTCCAATGATCGTTCCCGATCGAATCGGCCACGTCGTGATCAAGGTGCGCGACCTCGAACGTTCGAAGAAGTTCTACACCGAAGTGCTCGGGCTCACGCCGATGATGGAGCTTCCACAGATCAAGATGGCGTTCTTCGCCAGCCGCGCCCGCGATCATCACGAGCTCGCGTGCGTCGAGGTTGGAGCCGGCGCGCCCGGTCCGCAAAGGGGCGAAATTGGCCTCGCGCATATCGCCTTCCGCCTGCGCGACGAAGCGCATCTGCGGGCCGCGCATGCGGAGTTGAAACGCCTCGGCGTGCCAATTCTCTCGACCGTCGATCACGGCGTCAGCCTGAGCATCTATTTCCGCGATCCAGACGGGCATCAGATCGAGGTTTACTGCGACGGCACGCCCGCGCATCGCGCGCAGTTCGCCAACGACTACATGGGCTCGGAAAAACTCGAATTTGCGAAGGACGAACCGGGGATCGGTGCACTGGTAAAAGATCTGATCAGCTAGACGCGCGCGGGCGCGTCGCCACCCGGCCGAATCGAAACAGGAGACGCATGGGAATCCGCACCGGCAGCGAGTACGTCGCGAGCCTGCGCGACGGGCGCACGATTTTCGTCAACGGCGAGCGCGTCAAGGACGTGACCGCGTACGCGCCATTTCGGGGCATCGTCGCGACCATGGCGTCGCTCTACGACCTGCAGCATCGCCGCGCGGGCGAATTGACGTTTCCGTCGCCACGCGACGGCGCGCCGGTCGCCGCGTCGTTCCTGATGGCGGAGACGATCGACGCGGCCGAGCGGCGCGTGCGCGCCGAGGAAATTCGCGCCGACCATACGTTTGGCCTGATGGGCCGCATGCCCGATTTCTGCAACGCTCTACTGAGCGACGCCGTGACCGCGCACGCCTTTGTCGGCCGCCGCGAGCCGCGCTACGGCCAGAATCTCGTGCGCTATTATGAGGAGTGCCGCGACCGCGACTGGTGCCTGACGCATACGCTGGTCGATCCGCAAATCGATCGTTCGAAAGGACCCGCCGAGCAGGACGATCCCTTCGCCGCGCTGCGGCTGGTGCGGGAAACCGACGCCGGAATTATCGTGCGCGGCGCCAAGATGCTCTCGACGCTGGCGCCGTTCGCGAACGAACTGTGGGTCGGGCCTTTTTATCCGCGCCGCACCGGCGAGGAGCTGTACGCGCTCTGTTTCGCGATCAAAATGGACACGCCCGGACTCAAATTCATCTGTCGCGAGGCGTATGACAGCGGCCGCGGCCATTTCGATCGGCCGCTCAGCTCGCGCTTCGACGAAGAAGACGCGCTGGCGGTGTTCGACGACGTGCTCGTGCCGTGGGAGCGGGTCTTCGTCAATGGCTACGTGGAGATTTTCAACGGCATGATGGCGCGCACGCCGGGCTACGCGATGCTGCAGGGATCGATTCGCGGCATGGTCAAGCTGCGCTTTCTCGCCGGGCTTGCGTGTCATCTGGCGGAAGCGATCGGGCGCGCCGAGGTCCCCCATCTGCAGGCGCAGATCGGCGAAATCGTCGCGAATGCCGAAGCGATCAGCGGACTGATTCGCGCCGGCGCGCATGAAGTGACGTGGGGCGCCACGCGCGGCGCGCCGCATCG
>DAHZDR010000212.1 GCA_027403435.1 Deltaproteobacteria bacterium | reverse complement strand
GTCTTATGCATGAAGCGCGCGAGACCGCCGATGAAAGTCTCGTCGGCTTCGACCGGACCGCTTCCGCCGAATTTTGCGAAGGCGCCGCGCTGCATCGCGAAGCGAATGCGGTGGAGCATGAACCAAGCTGTTTTCTGACAGACTTTCAAATCTCGCGCGAGTTCGCACGAACTGATTCCGTTCTTGCAATTGCCGATCAACCAGACGGCAGGCAGCCACTTGGTCAGCGACAAAGGCGAATCCTCGAAGATGGTTCCTACCTTGACGCTGAACTGACGGCGATCATGCTTCTGGCTACACTTCCAGCGCCGCTGGTTGGCGAGATAGTGAACTTTATCGCTCCCGCAAATCGGGCATTTCACGATGCCGTCAGGCCAACGGCGCGAGACCATGTAAGCGATGCAACGGTCCTCGTCCGAAAAGTAACGAATCGCATCAGTCAGGTTCTGGGGGCTGTAGTCGTTGCCTTCCATGCCTTTAATCTAACGCATCGGGTCGGGTTAGTCAAGTCTATAATTACCTAAATTAAGCCGCCCGACGCCCGGCTCTTGTGCGCCGCCCGTCCGCGATTATGATTGCCCCAATACGAAGACGGGTGGCCGATGAATTCCAACGACCGTGATGATTTGCTGGGGATGCTGGCGCGCGAAGCCTATTTCGAACGCGAGCTTACGCTCGCCTCGGGCCGCGCCTCGAACTACTACATCGATTGCAAGCGCGCGCTCTATCTGCCGCGCGGCGCCCATCGGGCGGGCGAGCTGATGCTCGACCTCGTGATCGCCGAGCGCATCGGGCAAATCGGCGGGATGGCCGCCGGAGCGCTGCCGGTGACCGACGCGATCGTCGGCGCCGCGTGGCGCCG
This sequence comes from Deltaproteobacteria bacterium, assembly GCA_027403435.1. Lineage (GTDB taxonomy): Bacteria > Desulfobacterota > Binatia > Binatales > Binataceae > JADMIL01. The sequence continues at coordinate 1,328 of DAHZDR010000212.1, read as the reverse complement.
CAATTACGATCTGACCGGCTTTTTCGTCCGCAAGGAGATGAAAGACCACGGCCTGCAACAGCGGATCGAAGGCGCCTTCCGCAAGGATCGCGCGACCGCCGTGATCGACGACACGATCACCACCGGCGGCTCCAGCCTGCAAGCGGTCGCCGCGATGCGCGCGGCCGGCGCCATCGTCACCCACGCCTTCGCCCTGGTCGAGCGCGGCGAAGGCGCCGCCAAAGCCTTCGCCGACGCCGGCCTGAAATATGTCTATCTCTTTACCGCGGAGCAGGTGCGCGCCGCCGCGCGTCCCGGCCAATCCGCATGACCACGCCGGCGGCGGCCATCCTTGGCGGGCGCACGCGCCTGTGCGCGGTCTTCGGCGATCCGGTCGAACATTCGCTGTCGCCCGCGATGCATAACGCGGCCTACGCGGCGCTCGGCCTCGATTGCGCCTACGCCGCCTTTCACGTCACGCCCGAGCGGCTGCGCGACGCGCTGCGCGCGATCCCGGCGCTCGGGATGCCCGGCGTCAACCTCACCGTGCCGCACAAGCAACGGGCGCTGCGGATGATGGCGCGGCTCAGCGACGAGGCGCGCCTGCTCGCCGCCGTCAATTGCGTGGTCAATCGCGACGGCGCCCTGCATGGCGACAACACCGACGCGCGCGGCCTCGAGGCCGACCTGCGCGAACAGCGGATCGCGTTGAACGGCCGCGCCGTGCTGATTGTCGGCGCCGGCGGCGCCGCTCCGTCCGCCGTGCTCGCCTGCCTCCGGATGGGCGCCGGGCGCGTCGTAATCTGCAATCGGACGGTCGAGCGCGCCAATCGGCTCGCTCGGCGCTTTGCCCGCTATGTCGCCGGACGGGGCGGCGGCCGCGCGCGCGAAACGATCGAGGCGCGCGGTCTGGCCGCGCTAACCGATCGCGCGACCGTCGCTTCCGCCGCCTTAATCGTCAACGCCACGCCAATGGGTCTCAAGAGCGGCGGTTTTGCGCCGCTCGCCTATGAAGCGGCGCCAGTGGATTGCCTGTTTTACGACATGATTTATGCGCGCGAGCCAACGCCCTTTCTCGCTCCCGCGCTGGCGCTCGGCCGCCGCGCCATGGACGGGGCCGGGATGCTCGCGAATCAGGGCGAACTCGCCTTCGAACTATTCAACGGAGTGGCGCCGCCGCCGGGCCTGATGCGGCGCACGCTGATGGAGCGTCTCGGCCGCCTATGAACCCCGCCGCCAGCGCCACATACGCTTCATCGATCACCCGGAATCGTTCCGGATAGCCGGGGCGCGCCGGGATCCGGAGGGAACGCGAGGGTCAGCCGCCAATCTGCCCGGCAAATCGTCTC
>DAHZDR010000210.1 GCA_027403435.1 Deltaproteobacteria bacterium | reverse complement strand
AGGACCGCGGCCTGCTCCGCCACCTTAATCGGGTTGTTGAAGTTGAACGGCAGCAGGCGGACGCCGTGGGCGATACGAATGTTTTTGGTGCGCTGGCTGACCGCGCCGTAGAAGACTTCGGGCGCCGAGCTGTGGGAATATTCCTCAAGGAAGTGATGCTCGACTTCCCAGACGTAATCGATGCCAATACGGTCGGCGAGTTCGATTTGGGCGAGCGCTTCCCAATAGACGTTATACTCGCTGAGCGCGTTCCACGGCCGCGGCGTTTCCATTTCGTAAAGCAGGCCGAATTTCATGGGCTGGGGTTCCTCCATCGAGCGTTTGCTTGCCCGGATCAATTTGGTTCCGATTCTGCAACTTTTGCGGGTCAATTGCCAACGAAATGACCAGCGCTTAATCGCGTCGGGAAAAAGCGCCTTAAATGGCCGCCAGCGCGCGCCGCGCCGTGCTTGCGGCTGTGGATGGACGGGCGAGCGGACGGGGGTCGGACCAGGCGTCCGGTTGAAACCGCCGAAGTGGTAGGATTGAATTCGCTAAAGAGCACGATTGATGACGAGCGAAGAGCAGCGGACTGACGCCGCGTCGAGAACGCCAGCGGTTTTGGTGGTGCATGGGCCGAACCTGAATTTGCTCGGCGAGCGCGAGCCCGAGGTATACGGACGAACCACTTTGCGCGATATCGACGCCGCGCTGGCCGCGCTCGGGCGCGAGCTGGGGCTGGCGGTCGAGACGTTCCAATCGAACAGCGAGGGCGCGATCGTCGATCGGATTCAGGCGGCGCGCGGACGGATCGACGCGCTGATAATCAACCCGGCCGCGTACACCCATACCAGCGTCGCGATTCGCGACGTAATTCTGGCGATCGGCGCGCCATGTATCGAAGTGCATCTATCGAACGTCTATAAACGCGAGCCGATGCGGCATCATTCGACGATTGCCGATATCGTGGTGGGCCGGATTATGGGCTTCGGCGCCGACGGCTACCTGATTGCGCTGCGCGCGGCGCGCAATCTGGCCGGCGCGGCGGGAGGCGCTGAGCGGAAATAATCGAGTCGCGGACGGGGCGGAATCTTCGATGCGGCCGGCAAGCGCAGGCGACGGAACATTACGGGCATTGCGGTCGGTCGGAACGGCGCGGACCACGGGCGACACACGGAAGGCGATGGAAGTAAGAGAACTCAAGACGCTGCTGATACTGATGCGCGATTACGGGCTGGTGGAGCTCGAAATCGAGGACAAGAAGGGCAAGGTCCGGCTGGTGCGCGGCGGCGCGGCGGCGCCGTCCGGAGTTGCCGAGCTCCAGATAGCGCCGGCGGCGCGCGCGGAGGCGGCGCCGGCCAAAGTCGCGATCCGGCGGGCCGGAGAAAACGGCGCGCCCGGCGCGGCGCCAACCCTGGAGCTGGCCGAAAATCAGCGGCTGGTGGCCAGTCCGATGGTCGGGACGTTTTATCGCGCCGCCGCGCCCGACGCCAATCCCTTCGTCGAGGAAAACGACTCGGTGCGCAAGGGGCAGGCGCTGTGCATCATCGAGGCGA
>DAHZDR010000175.1 GCA_027403435.1 Deltaproteobacteria bacterium | reverse complement strand
AAGACGCGCGCCGAATGGTGCAAAATTATGGAGGGCAGCGAAGTCTGCTTCGCCCCCGTCCTCAACATGGCGGAAGCGCCGAAGCATCCCCATAACGTCCAGCGCGGGACTTTTGTCGAGGTCGAGGGCGTGCCGCAGCCGGCGCCGGCCCCGCGCTTCAGCCGCACGCCGAGCGCGATTCAACGTCCGCCGGCGCGGCCGGGCGAGCATACCGACGAAGCCCTGCGTGAATGGGGCTTCAGCGCGTTGGATTTGGAGAAACTGCGCGGCGCCGGCGCGATCGGCGTCCGCTAAGCGGCGCGGCGCCACGGTCCGGAAGCGGGCCGTGGCGTTGCGGCGCCGTTTTTATTCGGGGCGGCGCTTCACGCACCGATCTCCGACGAAGTTCGGCGCAACGAGCCGCGCCGCCGCGCGCAAAATGACCAAACGGTTCGCCCGCGCCCGACGGCGGCCCGAGTGAGCGCCTATCGCGAAAACGTGCGGATATAGGCGATCAGATCATTCACCTGGGCGGGCGTAAGTTTCTTGCCGAACGCCGGCATCTGTGCGGATTTGTCCATCGCCTGGCCGCCCTGCTCAATAATGTTGCGCAGAAAAACATCGGGATGCTCCGCCATGTCTTCCTTGTCGGTCCAGTCGCCGGGCGGCGGCGAAAGATGCTCCGCCGCGACGGCGGGACCGTCGCCTTTGCCGTCAACGCCGTGGCATTTCACGCAATACTGGAGCGCGAGCGCGTGGCCGGCGGCGGCGCTGGCGGCGCGCGCCGCGCCGATCGCCGCGGCCGCAACAATCGCGGCGCCGAGCGTGGCGATCAATCCGGTTCGCAGGGCGCTTCGGTCACGCTGACGCATCGGATCAGTGTTCGTATCAAACCTGCCGCATGCCGCCAAACGACTCCGGCGGCGCGCGCGGTCACGGCGTCAGTATCAACTTGCCGACCGAGCGCCGTTCGAGCAGCCAGCGATGCGCGGTCGCCGCTTCGGCAAGCGGAAAGCGCCCGCCGATCGGCACGGTGAGCCGGCCCTCGCGAATCAGCCGGAAACAATCGTCGAGTCCGCGCCGCATCACCTCGCGATTATTGTAGATTTGCGGCAGCACGAAGCCGCTGACGGTGAGCGACCGCTCGAACAGGCGCAGCGGATCGATCGGGCCGGGCGCGCCGCCGGCGCGGCCGTAGAGAATCAGCTGGCCGAACGGCGCGAGGCAGCGCAAGCCCGCCGCGAAAGTCGGCGCGCCGACCGCGTCAAGGATCAAGTCCGCGCCGCGATTCGCGGTCAGCCGCATGGTTTCGGCGGCGAAATCCCCGGTCGCGTAATCGATCGTTTCGTCGGCGCCGTAACGCCGCGCGAACGCCGCTTTCTCCGCGCTCGAAACCGTGCCGATCACGCGCGCGCCATAGGCCCTGGCGATTTGCACCGCCGCGATTCCGACCGCGCCCGCCGCCGCATGGACCAGCACGGTTTGGCCCGCGCGCGTATCATGCAGCGTGCGCAGCATATGCCACGCCGTGAGCATCGCGATCGGCAACGCCGCGCCCTGCTCGAAATCCATGAAGTCCGGCAGCGGAATCACGCGCGAACGCCGAATCAGCGTGTATTCCGCATAGGCGCCCATCCCGATATAGGCGACGCGCATCCCGGGCCTGAAATCGGCGACATCGGGCGCGACCGCTTCGACCACCCCCGCCGCTTCCATCCCGGGCGTGTCGGGAAAGACCGGCCGCACGATATATTCGCCGCGGGTGAAGAAGGTGTCGGCGAAATTGACCGCGATCACGCAATTGCGCACCAGCATCGTTGCGGGCCGCAACTCCGGACGCGGCGCTTCCGCCGGATACATCACCTCGGGACCGCCCAGCCGATCGAAATGCATCGCTTTCATCAAAACGCCTCGTGTCACACGCCAATTGCGCCGTTTTAGCGGTCCACGCCGCCCGCGGGCAACTCCGCGGGCCACGCCGCGATCAACTTACGATTGGAACCGGCGCGGCAACATGCAAGGATTCCGGACGGAAGCCAGGGAGCCAAACGACTATGCGCCGGGAAATTTTCACCGAAGAGCACGCGATGTTCCGCGAGCAGGTCAAACGCTTTGTCGAGAGCGAGATCACGCCGAAAATCGAGGGCTGGAACCGCGCCGGAATCAGCGATCGCGAAAGCTGGCGCAAGCTGGGCGCGGCCGGTTTCCTCGGAGCCAACGCGCCGGCGGC
>DAHZDR010000174.1 GCA_027403435.1 Deltaproteobacteria bacterium | reverse complement strand
TCGGCTCATCGCTCGCAATCCTCGCCGGCGCCGCGAAGCCGATCAATCCGTGTCCCCGTGGGAGCGGCGGGACAGTTCGCGCTGATAAATTTCACGCCGGCTCGATCCCGTCAGCTTCGCGATTACGGCGCTGGCCTGCTTGAGGCTCAGCCCCGCGTCGATCAGTTCCGCCGTCGAAATCGCGCCCGAGACGGTCCCTGCGGACGCCGCGCCGGAGTCGCCCGCGGCGCCCGCCACGACGATCGTGATTTCGCCGCGCGCCGCTTGGTCGGCGTAGCGATCGCGCAATTCGCCGAGCGTTCCACGCACCGTTTCCTCGAAGGTCTTGGTGATTTCACGGGCGACCGCGGCCGGACGATCGGCGCCGAAAACCCCAGCCATCTCCGCGAGCGCCGCCGCGAGCCGGCGCGGCGATTCGTAAAAGACGATCGTTCGCGCCTCACGCGCGAGCGCTTCCAGAGCGGCGCGGCGCGCGCCGGAACGTTGCGGCAAAAACCCTTCGAAAACGAAACGGTCGGTCGGCAATCCGGAAATGGAAAGCGCCGCGATCACCGCCGACGGTCCCGGCGCCGCCGCCACGCGAATGCCGGCGTCGAGCGCCGCGCGCACCAGCCGAAAACCCGGATCGGAAATCGCGGGCGTGCCCGCGTCGCTGATCAGCGCGATCGTCGCGCCCGCGCGCATCCGCTCGATCAGTTCGGGCGCGCGGCGGCGCTCGTTATGCTCGAAGTAGCTGACCGTGGGCGTGCGAATCGAATGCGCCGCAAGTATCCGCGCGGCGCGCCGCGTATCCTCGCAGGCGATCAAGCCGGCCTCGGCGAGGACGCGGCGCGCCCGCGGACTCAGGTCTTCCGGATTTCCGATCGGCGTGGCGACCACGTAAAGCGCGCCCGGGGCGCGATCGTCCGCGGCGGCCATCGGCGCCCGGCTCAGCCTTTTTGCGGCGGGCGCGGTTCGAGCCGAAGCGCCTTGAAGCGGCGCGACTGGAATTTCCAATGCTCGCCCGCCTTGACGTATTCGTCGGTGTAATAGCCGGTGCCGATCCAGGCCATGTCGTTGCTGGCGTCGCGCAGTTCGACATAGCATCGCCCGGCCGCCTTGCCGCCGCCCTTGAGCTCGACAACGTGATTATGGATATACGGGCGCGGAGTGAGATTCGCGAGGCCGTCCTTGTACATTTTCAGCAGATTGGCGCGGCCGGCGCTGTTGCTCTCCGAATGATGCCCAAGGATGGTGAAAGAGCCGTCTTCGGCGAACAAATCGACGATCCCCTCGACGTCGCCACGCCAGACGCAATCGCAGTAACGCTGGGGCAGCTCGCGGATACTTTCGCGATCCGCAAGCTCACTGACTATCTGCTCGATGCTTTTGGCCATCGTGGTTCTCCCTGAATGCTCAATAATCCGCTTGACTGGTTTATGCCGCCGCCACGCGCGACGCGTGGCGCCATCCTTTCGACGTGGCGTGGCGCGCGAAATTCATCCCCGCCGATCGCCGGTTGCGCGCCGCGTTTGTCCGCCCGCTCATTAATGGCCGCCCATCCGATGGCCGGCGGTCCAACCGCCATCCACCACCACCGCCTGTCCCGTTATGAACGAGGCGTCGTCGGAGCATAGAAACAACGCCGTGCGCGCGATCTCCTCGGGCTGGCCGGTGCGCTGCAACAGATGCATCGACGCGGCGGACTGGCGGGCGCGTTCGCGCTTTTCAGGCGTGAGTTTGTCGAAACCGGTTTCGGAAAGCGGCGTCGTAATCACGCCGGGACATACGCAATTCACCCGGATACCCTGTTCGGAGTAGTCCATCGCCATCGATTTGGTCAGCAAAATCACGCCGGCCTTGGCCGCGCAGTAATGGCCCATCCGGCGGATACCCTCGATTCCGGCGACGGAGGCCGTGCTGAGAATCACGCCGCGCGTCTT
>DAHZDR010000169.1 GCA_027403435.1 Deltaproteobacteria bacterium | reverse complement strand
GGCGTGGGCGGCGCCGTGGCCGGCATGGGCGCGGCGGGCCGGACTTCGGCGCCGGGCGGGGCGATTACCGCGAGCAGCGCGCCGACCGGCAGCGTCTCGCCCTCGGCGGCGGCCAGACGCGCGATTACGCCCGCGGCCGGCGAGGGAATTTCGGTATCGACCTTATCGGTCGAAATTTCGCATAGCGACTGATCCTCGGCGACGGTTTCGCCCTCGCGCACGAGCCACTTGGTAATCGTGCCCTCGACGACGCTCTCGCCCATCCGCGGCATGGTTACATCGATAGGCATAGTCAGTAGGCGGCGAGGCCGCGGATCGCGGCGACGATTTTGTTGGCGTTGGGCAAAATGAATTCCTCGAGCGACGGGCTGAAGGCGGTATGCGTATCGAGCGCGGCGACGCGGCGGACGGGAGCGTCAAGCGACTCGCAGGCGTGCTCCGCGATAATCGCGGCGACTTCGCCGCCGATACCGCCGGTGAGGCGATCCTCGTGAACGATCAGCGCCTTGCCGGTCTTGCGCGCGGTGGCGAGAATCGCCTCGCGATCGAGCGGCAGGAGGGTGCGCAGATCGAGCACTTCGACCGAAAGGCCGTCTTCCCGGGCGACGATACTGGCGGCGTCGAGGCATTGATGGAGCGTGCCGCCGTAGGTGATGATCGAGAGATCGCGGCCGGACTGGCGGAGTTCGGCGACGCCGATCGGGACGGTGAAATCGCCCTCGGGCAGGTTTTCCTTGATGCTCCGGTAGAGCCGCTTGTGCTCGAAATAGATCACCGGATTATCGTCGCGAATCGCGCTCTTCAACAGTCCCTTGGCGTCGTACGCGGTGGCCGGCGCGACGACTTTGAGGCCGGGCACGCGGGTGAACCAGGCCTCGGGGTTCTGCGAATGGAAGAGCGCGCCGTGCACGCCCGCGCCCGAGGGCGCGCGAATCACCAGCGGACAGGCGGCGCGGCCGCCGTGCCGATAGCGCAAGGTCGCGGCGGTGTTGACGATCTGGTCGAAGGCGCAGGAAATGAAATCGCCGAACTGCATCTCGACCACCGGACGCATCCCGAGGATGGCCGCGCCGACGCCGGCGCCGACGATCAGCGCCTCGGCGATCGGCGTGTCGATCACGCGGTCCTCGCCGAAGGCGGCGAGCAGTCCGTCGGTGACTTTGAAGGCGCCGCCGAGCTCGGCCACGTCCTCGCCCATCATGAAGACGTTTTCGTCGCGGCGCATCTCTTCATGCAAGGCCTGGTTGATCGCGGTGAGATAGGTGACTTCCATCGGATGCGCGCCCCGGTTCAGGTCCGGCCATTGCTGGCGGGGTTCATCGGCGCGGGCGCGTAGAGGTCTTCGAGCGCCTCCGCGGGCGCGGGCGCCGGACTGCGCTCGGCGAACTCGACCGCCTGTTGCAGGGCCGCGCGGGTGCGCTCGTCGATTTCCGCGCGGATGCGCTTTAAGTCGTGGCCCTTCTTTTCGAGATAGCTTTCATACTGGGGAATCGGGTCGCGGCTTTGCCATTCGAGCAGTTCCTCCTGATCGCGATAGAGCGCGGCGTCATGTTCGCTATGGCCGCGATAGCGATAGGTTTTGCATTCGATCAGTTCGGGGCCGCCGCCCTCGCGGACGCGGCGAATCACGTGCTCGGCCAGTTGCACGACGGCGAGCAGGTCGTTGCCGGAGACCACATGGCCTTTGAAGCCGTAGGCGGCGGCGCGATCGGCGACGTTTTCGATCGCCATCTGTTTTTCCAGCGGCGTCGAGTAGGCGTAGCGATTGTTTTCGCAGACGAAGACGATCGGCAGCTTGCGCACGCCGGCGAAGTTCATCGCCTCATGCGCGTCGCCGCGCGACGACGCGCCCTCGCCGAAGAAAGCGACGGCGACCCGCGGCTCCTTTTTGATTTGGAATTTGAGGGCGGCGCCGGCGGCGACCGGCAGCGACGAACCAAGCATCGAGGTCGAGCCGAAAATGCCATGTTCGAGGTCGCCGCCATGCAGGAAGGAGTCCTTGCCGCGCGACAATCCGGTCTCCTTGCCCATCAACTGCGCCATCAGGCGGCCCGGATCGACGCCGCGCACGAGGAACACGCCGAGGTCGCGATGCAGCGGCGCAACGAAATCGCCCGGTTGCAGCGGCGCGCATACGCCGGTGAGGATCGCTTCCTGGCCCGCGCCGGAATAGACGCCGCCGAGAATTTTGTTCTGGCGATGGAGCAGCGAGACGCGATCTTCGAACGCCCGAATCAGCTTCATCCAATAATAAAGCCGCAGTTCGTATTCGACGCGCTGGCCGGTCTCGGCTGAGGCGGCGGTAATTTCGGCATGAGCCATTCCAGCGACTCTCCGTGGCGGGAAAAATTGACGGATCGCTTAAACATTATACGCCATCGGCGGCGCCGCCCAACCCGACGGCGCCGCGTAAAACCGCCGCGACGTCCGCGCTTTCGTCACCTGGGCGACGATTTGGCCCGAATTTTCGCTGACGCGGCGGCGCGCGGCGGCGGCCGCGTCAGGGGGTCAGGTTGCCTCTGCCAATTCGATGGCTTATAAGGGGCGCTGGGTAAGAATGGCGCAAATTGAATCATTGGCGGCGCGGCGCAACCCGCTTGACGCAATCCTGGCGCGGGCGCTCGCGGGCGAACGTCTGGACGAGTCCGACGCGATCGCGCTAATCGAATGCGCCGACGGCGACTTGCCGCGCGTGATGGCGGCGGCGGCGGAAATGCGCGATCGGGCCAAGGGCCGCGACGTCACCTTCTCGCCCAAAGTCTTTCTGCCGATCACGAATCTGTGCCGCGACCGATGCGGCTATTGCACTTTCCGCAAGGATCCCGGCGATCCCGGGGCGTGGACGATGACGCTGGCCGAAGTCGCCGAATGGTCGCGGCGGGGACGCGAACAAGGCTGTATCGAGGCGCTGATGTGCCTCGGCGACAAGCCGGAACTGGCGTTCAGGGAATATCGCGACACGCTCAAATCGCTGGGCGCGCGCGGCACCGCCGAGTATGTCGCGCGGGCCTGCGCCACGGCGCTGGACGCGGGCCTGCTGCCGCATACCAACGCGGGCCTCCTGACGCGCGGCGAACTGGCGATGCTGCGGCCGCTTAACGTCAGCATGGGACTGATGCTCGAAAGCGTGTCGCCACGCTTGCGCGCCCGCGGCGGAGTCCATCAATGGGCGCCGGACAAGGACCCCGCGGCGCGGCTCAAGATGATCGACGAGGCCGGCGAGCTGCGCATACCGTTCACCACCGGAATCCTGATCGGTATCGGCGACACGACCGCCGAACGCGCGCTAAGCCTGCTCGCGATCCGTGCGAGCCATGAACGCCACGGCCATATTCAGGAAGTGATTATCCAGAATTTCCGCGCCAAGCCGGGACTGCCGCTCGAGGACGCGCCGGAGCCGGGCGCGCTGGAGATGGCGCGGGCGAGCGCGACGGCGCGCCTGACGCTGGGCGGCGCGATGAACGTGCAGGCGCCGCCGAATCTTTCGCCGCATGAAATCGAATTGTTTCTGGCGGCCGGAATCAACGACTGGGGCGGAATTTCGCCGCTCAGCCGCGATTACGTCAATCCCGAGGCTCCCTGGCCGCATCTGGAGCGGCTTGGGGAACGCTGCGCGCGGGCCGGCTTTCGCCTAAAACGGCGGCTTGCGATTTACCCCGAATTCATTAACGACAAGTGGGTCGATCCGGCGCTTGGTCCGGCGCTCGGCCGGTTCAGCGATCTGATCGCCGCGGAGGTCCAGGCGTGAACCTCGAACAGATGCGCGCGTTCGCCGACGAAATCGAGGCGACGCCGCTTAACGTGCTGATGAACCAGGCGTCGGGCGCGATGCGCGCGGCGCTGCTCAAGTGCCTCGATTACGGCGAATTGACGCCCGAGGAGGGGCTGCTCGTCTATACCGCGGAGGGCGCCGATCTGCGCGCCGTGATCAAGGCCGCCGATCTGGCGCGCGCCGAGGATATCGGCGAGGAAGTGACTTACGTAGTCAATCGCAATATCAACTTCACGAATATATGTTTCGTCGGCTGCCAGTTCTGCGGCTTCAAGCGCCAGAAATGGGAATCCGACGCCTACGACCACGCCGACGAAACGATCCTCGCCAAGGTCGCCGACGCGATCGCCCGCGGCGCGACCGAAATCAGCATGCAGGGCGGAATCAACCCGGACATGCCCGCGTTCAAGTACCGCGACCTGCTCGCGGCGATCAAAACGCGCTTCCCGCGGATTCATGTCCACGCCTTCTCGCCGATGGAAATCATGTACGGGGCGCGGCGCGCGCGGATGGAGTATCGGGAATATATCGCGATGCTGCGTGACGCCGGACTGGGCTCGATTCCCGGCACGGCGGCCGAAATCCTCGACGACAGCGTGCGCGAAATCCTGAGCCATAAAAAGGTCGATGTCGCCGCCTGGGTCGAGATCATCACCACCGCCCATGAGCTGGGCGTGCCGACCACTTCGACGATCATGTACGGCCATATCGAGAGTCCGCGCCAGGTGGTCAACCATCTCGATCTGATCCGCGCGATCCAGAAGCGCACCGGCGGCTTCACGGAATTCGTGCCGCTGCGCTTTATCCACGAAAACACCGTGCTCTACCGCAAGGGCCTGGTGCGGCCCGCCGACCTCGGTTTTCCCGACTTCCGGATGTACGCCTTCGCGCGGCTCTTCCTGCGCGGATTGATCGACAACATCCAGACCTCGTGGGTGAAGCTCGGCGTCGATTTCGCCGCCGTCACGCTCAAGACCGGATGCAACGATTTTTCCGGCACGCTGATGGAAGAGAGCATCACGGCGCAGGCGGGCGGCACCGCGGGCGAGTTCGTCCCGGTGGACCTGATCGAGGAACAGGCGCGCGCGGCCGGCCGGGTCGCGGTCGAGCGTTCGACGCTCTACAAAAAACTTTACGGCAGAAAGGCTCCCAATGGCGCCCGGCCAATCGCTCCGCAGCCGCTTCCCGCTGATCACCACGCTGGCGGGGGGAGTGGGTGCGGCTAAGTTCCTGCGCGGCCTCGCCCGCCAGATCGATCAGCGCCAGCTCGCCGTCGTCGTCAACACCGGCGACGACGAACGCTTTTACGGCCTGCACGTCTCGCCCGACGTCGATACCGTGATTTACACGCTGGCGGGCGTGGTCAATCAGGCCAACGGATGGGGCCTCGAGGGCGAGACTTTCAACGCGCTCGACGCGCTCGGCCGGCTCTACGGCAAACCGTGGTTCAAGCTGGGCGATCGCGACCTCGCGACCCATCTGTACCGCACCGATCGGCTCGCCCAGGGCGCCACGCTGACGCAAGTTACGGCGGAACTCGCCGCGCGCTTCGGCGCGGCCGCCAGGGTGCTGCCGATGAGCGACGATCCGGTGCGCACCTTCGTCAAGCTCAAAGGCCGCCCGGCGCTGCCCTTCCAGGAATATTTCGTGCGCGGAGGCGCGCGCGGCGCGGTCGAAAAAATTGATTTGCGCGGCGCGAAGAACGCCTTGCCGACGGCCGCCGTGCTCGCCGCGATCAAGCGCGCCCGCGCGGTGGTAATCGCCCCGTCGAATCCGTTCGTTTCGATCGGTCCGATTCTGGCGCTGGCCGGCGTGCGCGAGGCGCTCGCCACGGTCCGCGAGCGCGTGGCGGCAATCAGCCCGATCGTCGGCGGCAAAACGATCAAAGGCCCGGCGGACAAAATGATGCGCGGCCTCGGTCATGAAGTTTCGCCGCTGGGCGTCGCGCGGCTCTACCGCGAGATCGCCGGCCTGTTCGTAATCGACGTGGTTGACCATCGCTACCTTGAACCAATCCGGGCGCTCGGGATGCGCGCGATTGCGACCGACACCATCATGTCCGACCCGGACCGCGCCGCCGCGCTGGCGGCCGTGGTGACGCGCGCGCTGAGCGTGTAATCTGGTTCCCCCATGGCGTCGCTAACGCTAACCGCGATCGAAGACCTCCCGATGATCATGCCGGGCGACAATCTCGCCGAGCTGATCGTTCACGCCGCCGAACGGATGGAATTGCGCTTTTTGCCCGGCGATATTCTGGTCGTATGCCAGAAGATCGTCTCCAAGGCCGAAGGCCGGATGGTCGATCTGGCGACGATCGAGCCGTCGCCGCTGGCGCTCGGCTTTGCCGCCCGCTGGGACAAGGATCCGCGCGCCGTTGAATTGGCGCTGCGGCAGACCAGCCGGATTGTACGGATGGACAATGGCGTCCTGATCGTCGAGACCGGTCCCGGATGGGTTTGCGCCAACGCCGGAATCGACGAATCCAACAGCCTCGAGGACGACCGCGCCATCCTGTTGCCGGAAGACGCCGACGTCTCCGCGGCGCGGATCCGGACCGCGCTCAAGGAGCTCTGCGGCATCGAGCTGGCGGTGCTGATCACCGACACCTTCGGCCGTCCCTGGCGCGACGGACTGACCGAAGTCTGCATCGGCGCGGCCGGCATGGACCCGATGCTGGATTTGCGCGGCAGCCACGACCTTGGCGGCCGCGAACTGCATCACACGGTAATCGCCGTGGCGGACGAACTCGCCGCCGCCGCGGGCCTGCTGATGCCCAAAGCGGGCGCGACGCCGGCCGTCCTCGTGCGCGGCTATCGCTACCGGCCGGCGCCAGGCGGCGCCCGGGCGTTGATTCGGCCGGCCGCTTCCGATCTCTTCCGTTAGGCGCGCCAGTGAACCATCCGAGACCCTCGCGCGCCGCGCCGGCGCCGGCCACCGCTCCCGCAAATCCCGGCGAGTTGGTGCGCGCCGAACTGGGCGCGGCCGAGGAAAAATTGACCCGCCAGCTCGACTCGAACGAAGCGTTGATTAGCGAAATTTGCCATTACCTGGTCGAGGGCGCCGGCAAGCGTCTGCGGCCGCTCTTCATATTGCTGGTCTATCGGGCCTGCGGCGGTCCCGACGGCAAGCTTCCAGACGCCATCGACGCGGCGATCGCGCTTGAACTGATCCATTCCGCCACGCTGCTGCATGACGACATCATCGATGGCGGCGTGCTGCGCCGCGGCAAGCCTTCCGCCTTCGCCCGCTACGGCTTTGCGCCGTCGCTGGTCGCCGGCGACTTTTTGTTCTGCCGCGCCTTCGAGTTATGCGGGCGCTTCGAGGAACGGCTGGTGCGCGTCGCCGCGCAGGCCTGTATCCAGTTGACCGAGGGCGAGGTGATGGAGGGCAGGATGCGCCAGAGCGGCGGCGCCACGCTCGAAAATTACACCGGCGTGATCGAGCGCAAAACCGCGTCGCTGTTCGCCGCCGGCGGCCGCGTCGCCGCCGACCTCGCCGGGGCCGGCGACGCAACAATCGCGGCGATGGACCGGCTGGGCCGGTCTTTCGGACTTGCCTTCCAGATGGTTGACGATTTGCTCGACGTGATCGGCCCCGAGGAGAAAATCGGCAAGCCGGTCGGCTCCGATCTGCGCGCCGGCGTGCTCTCGCTGCCGGTAATCCTGGCCTGCGCCGACCACGGACGGCGGCCGCGCGACTGGCGCCCGGGCGCGGCGCTCGAAGGCGCGGCGTTCGATCGCGCGCTCGCCCTGATGCGCGAGCCGGAGCTGATCGAACGCGGCCGCGCGCTCGCCGTCGAGCAAATCGAAGCGGCGCACGCGCTGCTCGCGCGGCTGGAGCCTTCGCCCTATCGCGACGCGCTCGCGGCCCTGATCGACGAACAAATCGACCGCGACTTCTGAGCGCCGGCCGCGCCGCGGTTTCACGCGCGCGGTTGCGTCCGGCGGATCGGCGCGCGCGGCCGCCGCGCGCTTTCGATTTTCCGCGCGAACGACTAGCCTGAATTCACGCGGGAGGCGACGAGCAATGGACAGTTCGCCCGATTACCGAATCACGACCGTCGAACAATTGCGCGCGCGGATAGGCCAGCCGAATCGCATCACGCCGCTCAAGCTGCTGACCGAACTCGACGACGCGGCGATCGATTTTATCCGCCGCGCCCCGTTCCTTGCGCTCGCCACCGCCGACGCCGCCGGAAACCAGGACGTTTCGCCCAAGGGCGACGCGCCGGGCTTTGTCGAAGTGGTCGATCGTTCGACCCTGCTGATTCCCGATCGCCAGGGCAACAAGCTGCTCTTCGGCCTCGAAAACCTTCTCGCCAATCCGCACCTCGGGATGCTGTTTATCGTCCCGCCGACCAACGAGACGCTGCGCGTCAACGGGACGGCGGAACTGACCGCCGACCCGCAAATTCTCGCCGCGCTGGCGGCGCGCGGCAAACCCGCCCAAATCGCGATTCGCGTGCGGGTGCGCGAATGTTTTTTCCATTGCGCCAAGGCCTTTATCCGCGCCGAATTGTGGAATCATGAAAAATGGCCGGCGGCGCGGAAAATTTCCTTCGGCAAATATCTTGCGGCGAAAATGGGCGGTTCCGAGGACGACGCCCGGCGAATCGACGCCGCCGTCGCCGACGATTACAAGACCAATCTTTAACCCGGCGCGGATCCGTTACGCGCCGGCGGACGGGCGGCTTCAACGTCCGGCCACCACGACCCGGCGGAATTCGGCGACGGTTCGGGGATAGCAGCGGCGGACGGCCGCGAAGGCGTCGGGCGGCAGGTCGGATTCGACGATTGCGATTGGCTCGGCTCCGCAATGGAAGGACCATCGCCGCTCCGGCCCGCCGAAACGCGCATCCGCTCCCACCGCCATCGATCGTTCCCCGGCCGGCAGATAGTACCGCACCACCCACAATGGCTCGTCCGGCGGCATCACGGCGATTTGCGCGCCGCGCGGCGTGGCGGCACGCGCGGCGGCTGCCGCCTCGCGCCATTGAATGTCGTCGGGCTTGCGCCAGTGATGATGGATATGCGCGAGCGATTGAAGCACGACCAGCGCCGCCAGCGCGCCGCGCAGCCAGGGCCCGCGGATCGACGCCAGCCCGACGCCGGCCAGCGCGAGGAACGCGACCAGGCTCGCGAGCACGTACCGCTCCATCATTAGCGGCGTAACCGTATAGGAAATCGCGATCACGGCGGCGAACGGCGCGGCCAACCAGCAAAGCATCAGCACGATCGCCCGGCGCGCGCGGCTCCATTCGATCGACGTTCCCCATGCGGCGAGCGCCAGAACCGGCAGGAACGCGGCGTTGCCGGTCATCCCGCGCAGCGCGCTGATCGGCCACCACGGCGGACGCGGCTCGACCCAGGCCATCGCGCCCCGTTCGAGCGCGCCGTATCCGCTGCGCCAGGCGACGGCGGCGAGCGGCGCGAAAATCAACGCGGCGAGCGTCAGCGACAGCGCCGGCCGCAAGGTTAAAAGCGGCGGCTGGTGGGCGCGGCGCGCCTCTAACCATCGCGGATAGGCCAGCCAAAGCGCCTCGGCGGCAAAGAAAAAAATCGCGGTGTCGTTGGCGGCGACCGCCAGCGCGGCAAAAATCGCCGCGGCGATATAATTGATCGGCTCGGCGCGGCGATGCGCGCGGACGAAGAAACAGACCTGGGCCAGCATCAGCGCGAGCATCAATGGATACATGCGCGCCATCGCCGCCATCTGAAAGTTGCAGGCGAACAGCAACGCCGCGTAGGCGCCGGCGAGTTCGCCGGCCGTGGAATCCGCCGGCGCCGGATCGTCGTCGCGCAGGGTTTCGATTATTTCGCGGACCGCGACGAACAGCAACGCAATCGCCGCCGTGCCGAGAATCGCCGACAACGAGCGCATCGCGGCGACGCCTTGGCCGAACACGGCGATCCAATAATGCAGCGCCAGGTCGTAGAGGCTCAGTTTGCCGGCGTCGTAACGCAGACCGAGTTCGAATACGCGGCGCGGGCCGGGCGCGATCGCGGCCGTCCATGCCGCCGCTTCCGGCCGCAGCATCTCGTCCGCGCCGAGCCGCCAGAAGCGCAACACGGCGCCCAGCGCCAACGCGATCGCAAGTATGATCCGCGGATGCGCCGGTCGAGCTCCTCG
>DAHZDR010000148.1 GCA_027403435.1 Deltaproteobacteria bacterium | reverse complement strand
GAATGACAAGAGGGAAACTCGGAATGACGGGAGGGGCCTGGTGCGGAGGTTCTCTAACGGCGCTTCGGGTTCGGAATCCGGCCGGGCGGCGGCTGGCCGGACGCGATTGCCCGAATATGGCCGCCCGCATGGGCGTGGCGCGGACGGCGCGGACCGCCGCGCGGATCTGGCGGGCGGCGGATCACCAGACCGCATCGGCGCCGATCGCCACGCTCGGCCGCGCGCGCTTCGGCATGCGCGTCGGAACGGATCATGATGTAAAAGAGCGCGTCGGCAAGGAAAATCTTCGCCAGCGCGATCACGAAAATGCAGACCAGCAGCGGTATCGCCGCGGCCCAGCTAGCGGCGGCGCTGATCACCACCGCGGCGGTCATCGCGAGCGCCGCGGACCCAAACACGACAATCAGGATAAGCACCGATTGGTTGGCTTCGGCGTCACGCGCCGCCCGTTCGGCCGCGGATCGCGCGGGCCGGCCAGACGAACGCCTGCGGTTGAACTCGACTATTGAACCCATGTCCGTCTGTCTCCGGCCGGTAGGCGTTGAGGCGGCCGGTATGCATCCCTCGCCGCGCGAACGCGACCGTCGGATTTTCGCTGAAAGCGCGGCGCCATGCAAAGCCGAAATTTCCGCCCGCGGCGGGATTGCCGGAGGCGCGCGCGCTTCGCCGCGGCGCCGGCGATGGCGCGATTGGTCCGCGTTTCAGCGCCGGACGGCGCCGCGCTCATGGCGAAACGCGGGCGTCACGTACTCCGCGATGTCGCGGAATACCTGCCGTTGGGTATCGGCGGGCGGCAGGATCAGAACCTCGCGGATTCCGGCGCGCTCCATCGCGCGGATCCGTTCTATAATTTCGTCGGGCTCGCCGGCCAGGCAGGTTCCACGAATCGCCTCGGGCGTGACGTATTGACGCTCCTCGGGCCGCAGAAACGTGCCGTGGCCTTCGTGGATTTGCCTGAAGCGGGCGGTTTCGGGCAAGGAGAAATTCGCCACGCGGCTGAGATAGTCGTCCCAGACGTTGCGGAAAAACGGCGGAATCGCGTCGTCGCGGCGGCCGCGCGCGCGCCAGGTTTCGTAAACGAAATGCAGCGCGCTAGCGACTTGCGCGCCGGTTTCGTTGATCACCCGCTCCGAGGTGAAAGCTTCGCCGGGCCGCAACACGCAGGTGCTGGTCAGGGCGACAATATGAAAATCCTCCAGCAAAGTCCGGCCGGCGCCGGCGGCGCCTTCACGAAGCTGCTTCAGCCGCCCCTCGATTTTCGCGTTGATGCCGCCGGCGGTAACCCAGCCGTCGCCGAACTCCCCGGCGACGCGCGCCGCGCGCGGTCCATTGGCCGCAACGTAGATCGGAATCGGGTTGTCGAGATTTATGAAGCGGCGTTCGCGATGGAGAAACTGAATTTCGCGGGTGCGGCCGCGATAGGTATAGTCCACCGCCTCGCCACGCAGCAGCGCGCGCGTCACCCGCAGATATTCGCGGAATTCCTCGATCGGCATCGGACTCTGCCCCATCACGCGCATCGCGGTATGGCCCGTGCCGATACCGAGAAAGACGCGGCCGGGAGCGATCTGGTTGATGCTCGCGATGGAATGCGCGGTAACGGGGGCAATGCGCGTGCCGGCGACCGCAACGCCCGTGCCGAGCTTGATCCGGCTGGTGTTGGCGGCGGCCAGCGCCAACACGGCGTAGCAATCCGACCAAATCATCTGCGAGTCGGGAATCCAGCAGCGGTCGTAGCCAAGTTCCTCGGCGTAGCGCGCCAGGTCCCATTTATCGACGTGGGTGTCGAAGCCTACGCCAAATTCCATCGCCGCCTCCCGCGCGAAAAATCCGCTGGTTGCGAATGCGGCGAAGGGTATCATCGCGGGCGCGCTGCCGTCAAAAAAAGCGCGCCGCCGCGACTCGCCAACGCGCGGATTGGCGCGTGTTCCGCGGAAGTGGCGGCTTGCGCCAGTGAAACAACTTCGCCTTGCGCCGCGCACGGCTGGCCGGGCTAAGCCCGGATGAAGGCGCAGCCTTGGTCTTCATTAAGCCGCGCCAGCCATTAATCAGTTCATTGGAGCGGGTCAAATGATGCGCTGGCTTTAAGTGGCCGCATTGGTAGAGTGAG
>DAHZDR010000112.1 GCA_027403435.1 Deltaproteobacteria bacterium | reverse complement strand
GCCGTCCGCTGCCGGCCAGCGAACCGCTGGCGGCGCCGACGGGCGGCGCGTCCGTGACGCCGCGCGACAGGCCGCGAGTCGCCGAAGGCGAGGAGCCCGCGCCGGGACTGGTCGCGCCGCCCAAGCCCTCACTTGCCTGAGCGGGCGGTGACGGGTCTATACGCCACCAGACGCTTGCGCGGGCTCGGCCGCCGCCGCGCCATCTGGTTTTAAGCGATGGCCCGCCGCGAGACCGCCGCGCACGCCCCGCTTAGGCCGCGCCGATCCGCGCCGCCGCCGCGCCGCTCGATGCGGCTTGCCGACGGGCGGATCATCCGCTTCCCGGTCGTGGTCGGGATTCTCAACGTCACGCCCGATTCGTTTTCCGACGGCGGCCGCTATCTCGACCCGCGGCGCGCGGTTGAGCACGCGCTCGCGATGGAAGCGGCTGGCGCCGCGATTATCGATATTGGCGGCGAATCGACCCGGCCCGTGGGCGCCGCGGCGGTCTCGGCCGAAATCGAAATGGCGCGGGTGATGCCGGTGGTCGAAGGGTTGGCGGGGCGCTTGCGCGCGCCGCTTTCGATCGATACCCGCCGGGCGGCGGTCGCGCGCGCGGCGCTGGCGGCGGGCGCGGCGATTATCAACGATATCAGCGCGCTCGAACACGACCCCGAGATGGCCGCGACCGTCGCCCGGGCGCGCGCCGGCGTATTCCTGATGCATCTGCGGGGCGGGCCGACCGACCATGCGCGCCATGCCCGCTATCGCGACGTGCTGGACGAGGTCGTCCGTTACCTGGCGGCGCGGGCGCGGTTCGCGATCGGCGCCGGAATCGCCCGTTCGCGGATTGTGCTCGATCCGGGCTTCGGCTTTGCCAAGACCGGGCGTCATAACCTGATCCTGATGGGTGGTTTGTGGCGGCTCCGCGCGCTAGGCTTTCCGCTGTTGGTGGGCGCCTCGCGCAAGCGTTTCGTGCGCGCGCTGGCGGGGGACGGCGCCGACGTGATGGAGTATGGCAACGCCGCCGCGCATGCGCTGGCGATCGCCGCGGGGGTTTCGCTGATTCGGGCGCATCGGGTGGACGCGGCGGTGGCGGCGATGAGGATAGCGGCGGCGATCGCGGCGGAAAGCGGCGGCTGACGCGGGGCGATGCACGGTTTTATCTCGGTAATACCCAGGCCGCGATGGCAGGATGTGCTGGATATCCTGATCGTCGCGTACGTCATCTACCGGGTCGCGCTGCTGATCCGCGCGACGCGGACGGCGCAGATGGTGGTGGGGCTGGGGATCGTGGCGGGCGTTTTTTTCGCCTCGCAGATGCTCGGCTTGTTCACGCTCAACTGGCTGCTCAACAATTTCTTCAGCTCGCTGTTCGTGATTCTGGTGGTGATCTTCCAGTCCGATATACGCCGCGCGCTGACCGGGTTGGGGGCGCGTTCGTTTTTCACTTCGCGCACCAACGTCGCCAGTATCGCGCAGGAGTTGGCGGACGCGGCGATGTGGCTCTCGGCGCGGCGGATCGGCGCCCTGATAGTGCTTGAGCAGGAGGTTGGGTTGCAGGAATTCATCGATACCGGACGCCTGATCGACGGCCGGGTTTCGCCCGAACTGCTGGAGACGATCTTCATGCGCGGCTCGCCGCTGCATGACGGGGCCGCGATTATCAAGGGCGATCGGATTGTGGCGGCCGCCTGCCTGCTGCCGCTTTCGGCCAATCCCAACGTCAGTCTGGCGCTCGGCACGCGCCATCGCGCGGCGATCGGCCTGAGCGAAGACAACGACGCGGTGGTAATCGTGGTTTCCGAGGAGAACGGCACGGTCTCGATCGCCCATCGCGGCGAACTGCGCCGCGGCCTTGACGCCGACGCCGTGATCGAAACGTTGCAGGCGCTGCCGGCGTAAGAGAAATCGGGCGGGGAAAATCCGGGCGCGAGCGGACGACGAAGCGATGGCGACTCCGATGATCACGGTTCCGGCCAAACCGCCGCCCGCGGGCGGCGCGGCGGACGAGCGGAGCTCGCGGTGGGCGGCGTTCGCGGCGGATGTCCGGCGCAACATGGGGCTCAAGCTGCTCTCGCTGGCGTTGGCGGTGGGCTTGTGGATCTTCGTCAACGCGGCGCAGCACGGCGCGCTCGAATCCTTCCAGGCGCCGATCAGTTACAGTTATTTGCCGGCCGGCTACATCATTACGAACCCTCATCCGGAGTTCGTGCGAATCCAGGTTTCGGGACCGCGCACCCTGCTTTCCTTGATCGATCCCGCCCGCCTGACGCTGCATTTGGACCTCACCGGAGCGGGAATTGGCCAGGCGTCGTTCAAGGTGGGGCCGGATTCTTTCGCGGTGCCGCGCCAGACCAGCGTTATCAGCGTGCTGCCGTCGCAAATTGTGCTCGAC
>DAHZDR010000108.1 GCA_027403435.1 Deltaproteobacteria bacterium | reverse complement strand
GACGCCGGTTCGGCGCTGGTTCCGGCGCCGCGGGCGGACTTGGCGACGCCGCCGCCCGACGACGGCGTGGCGCCGCCGCCCGCGCCGGCCTACGACGGCGACGTGCCCGCCGCCGCCAGCGTGCCGGAAGCGCCTGAAGCGCCCGCGGCCCCGGTCGTGACTGGCTCGGGGAGTTCAATCATGGTGACGCTGACTGGCGGTCCCAGCGACGCCGCGGGCGCTGATTCGACGGCCCACGCCAGCGCGGCCACCAGACATTCGCATTGGCGGCGCGTGGGCAGCGCCTATTCGGACACCGCTTCCGCTGCGGACGCCGCTTCCGCCAGCGCCGACTCCGGATCCGACCAGGTGCTGGAATTGCCGCGGGTGGTCGATACGAATCCGGCGCCGAACGCCCCAAATCCTCCTCAGCAAACGGCGGATATGGGACAGGCGGGCGCCGGCGCCAGCGATCAAATCGGCAGTATCCAGAATTATCAGGATCAGTACGATATGTCGGGAATGTATCCGGCGCCGATATCAATGGGGCCGGTAATTCTGAATCCGATGATGGCGGGTCAGTATGGCCTCGGGCCGTATGCGTCTCCAGCGTTTCCGCAACCGCCGATCGGCGCGATTCTGCCGAGTCCGCAGTTCGGCGGCCAATTGCCGCCCGGACCGTATATTGTGCCGCCGGAGATGAACACGATGCGGTCGGCGGTTTTGCCGAACAGCCCGATGTGGACGCGGCTTGGCGGTTTTGCGCGTTATGGCGGTTTTGGACGGTCCGGCGGTTTCGTCCGTCGCGGCGGGTTTGGACGGTCCGGCGGTTTCAGGATGGGCGTCCGTTAAGGTCTATGTCGGCGCTGCCGCGCCCGATCAATCAATTGGCTTGCAACCGCGAACCATAACGGGGAGGCTCTTGCGGCGTTCCATATGAACCGACGGCAGATTCAATACGCGTCCGGCGAGGTTGGCCGATGCTGGTGACGATCGACGTTGGTAATAGCCATACCGTGATCGGCCTTTACGAAGGCGATCGCTTGACCCATCACTGGCGTATTTCGACCAACCCCGACCGCACCACCGACGAGCATGGCGTCATGCTGAACGCGCTGTTGCAGGCCGCCGGGATGCAAATGCCGATCAAACCCGAAGGCGTGGCGGTCGCTTGCGTGGTGCCGCCGCTCAACCAGACGATCGAAATGCTCGCCGAGCGATATTTCCATTGCTCGCCGCTGGTCGTCGGACCCGGAATCAAGACCGGGATGCCGATTCTGTACGAAAATCCCAAGGAGGTCGGCGCCGATCGGATCGTCAACGCGGTCGCGGCCTTCGAGCGTTACGCAAGCGCCTGCATCGTCGTCGATTTCGGCACCGCGACCACTTTCGACTACGTTACCGGGCGTGGCGAATACGTGGGCGGCGCAATCGCTCCCGGCCTGGGAATCTCGATGAACGCGCTGGTCCAGCACGCGGCCAAGCTCTATCGGGTCGAACTGGCGCGCCCGCGCGACGTCGTCGGCCGCACCACCGTCGGCGCGATTCAGTCGGGCCTGGTCTTCGGCTACACCGCGCTGGTCGATGGCCTGGTCGCGCGGATTGTGCGCGAGCGCGGCGAAAAAACCCGGGTGATCGCGACCGGCGGGATGGCCGAGTTGATTGCGCCTGAGTCGGATACGATCGAAGATGTGGACGAGGTTCTGACGCTCAAGGGCCTGCGGCTTATCTTTGATCGCAACCGCAGGCTCTGAGGGCGTCGCTCAGGCGAGGAGTTGAAGATGGACGAGCAGCCCCGGCGCGTGGTTAC
>DAHZDR010000102.1 GCA_027403435.1 Deltaproteobacteria bacterium | reverse complement strand
GCGGCGTGAGTCAGACTGAACGAGCGATGGTTCAATTGCGCGACGGTCGTTCGCCGGCGAGCGGATGAGGCGGGCGGAGAGGGTTTCCGTGGCGCGACGGATGGCGCGGATCGTTTGCATGCTCGCGACGATCGCATTCTTTTACGGATGCTCAGAGAGATGGCAGGTCAAACCGCCGACGGTCGCCGATCTTCAGCAAACCGTGCGGGTCGCGCGTGAGCGTCAGGCGCGGTTCGACAAGGTGTACAAGAAACCGGACGCTTATTCGCGGCGTCAGCGCACCGATGCGCTTCTGGACCTGCCGCCGATTCCGATTCCCAAAGACTGTCTGCCTGACGGCTCCGAAACGCGCGCGGATTGCATCCGTTATGGAGCCCGGCTAGACCTGATAAGGTTTTACGCCAGTCAAAAATCTGCCGCTTATCAGTTGCCATACGGTCAATAATCGTGGTCGATAAGCCGCGACCGAAGGCCTGTTTACTTCAGCCGGGTGTCGAAAACGCGTTGGCGGTCTTGTCAGCCTTGATGCGCTGAATTAGCCTTTGACGCTGACCAGAGGTCAACGATGGCGGAGGCGGCGCGCAAATACGAAGATTTTATCGAGACGCCTTTCGAAGGCTGGCGGATCGATCCGGCCGATGTCCGGGAGTTGTCGCGGCTGTCGCCGGCGCGCGCGATTTTCCATCTCGCGATGGAATGGACGATCATTTTCGCGGCGATTTACCTGAGCCGCAGCGTCGCCAATCCGTTCCTCGCGGTTCCGGCGTATCTGTTGGCGGTCGTGATAATCGGATCGCGCCAGCACGCGCTTCTGCTGATGATGCATGAGGCGACGCATTGGCGGATGTTCAACCGCAAATGGCTGAACGATCTCGTCTGCGAGCCGTTCGCAACCTGGCCGGTGCTGGTCTCGTTGCGCGCGTTCCGGCATACCCATTTGCAGCATCACAAATATCTGAATCTGCCGATCGACGGCGATTTGCAAAAGAAGTTCGCGGATCCGGACTGGCATTTTCCGGTGCCGCGCCGCCAGCTTTTCTGGTCGCTGACGAAACAGTTCACCGGACTCGGCCTGTGGTACGCGATCAAGATTATGCGCTACGGCAACGCCGATCCGGCGGCGTCGGGCCAAACGCCGCTATATCGAGCGGTGCGGTTTGGCTACTACGTAATGGCGCTGGCGCTGATCTTATATTTCCACGTCTTTACGCTGTTCGTCGCCTACTGGATCGCGCCGCTGGCGACCTGCATGATCGCGTTCAACAAAATGCGCGTGCTGTCGGAGCATCCGCCGATCGAGCGCGCCACGGCCTACGCCACGATTTGCGAATATCAACTCGGCCCAATCGAACGAATCCTGTTCGAGCCGAAGAACTGTTACTACCATATCGAGCATCACAGCTACCCGAGCGTGCCGTTCTTCAACCTGCCGGGACTGCATCGCGCGATGCTGGCGAACGGGCAATATCGCGCGGCGCTCAAGCCGATCACTTATTGGGCAATGCTCAAGACGCTGACCGCGTGAGCGCGGCCGGCGCGCGATTATACGGTGCGGAACAGCGTGCGGCCGTTCTCGACCGTTTTGCGCGCGCGCCCTTCGACGCGGGCCAGCTCCAGATGGGCGAGGGTTTCGAAGGTCGCCGCCATCACGTGGAAGATCGGCCGTTCCTCGTCGCCGAAGACCTGCGCCGCGACTTCGTAGGCGCATTGCGGCTTGCGCCGGATCAGATCGAGCATCTCGGCCTCGCGGTAGCGATGATGCTCGATAAGCTGGTTGGCGCGATGGCGATGGTCATGGTAAACGGCGCCGTGCGCGGGCAATACGTGCTCGACGTCGAAGCGCTGCACCTTGAGTTGCGAGGCGATGAAATCGCCGAGCGGATTGGCCGGACCGCTCGGATAGACGCCGACGTGCGGCGTGATTTTCGGCAGCAGATGGTCGCCGACGATCAACACTTTTTCCTTGCGCAGATAGATTACGCAATGGCCGGGCGCGTGGCCGGGAGTCCAGATGACTTCAAACTCGCGATCGCCGACGGGAACCACGTCGCCGTCGTTGAGATAGTGGTCCGGAATCGGCACGGGGTTGTACTGATCCGTGCCCATCCACGTCGGCCGCATCCCCTCGATTGGATATTTATCGACGGGAAAGCCGTGCGTCTGAAAAAAGGCCATCGCGTCGGGGTTCTGCGACGGCGGTCCCAGCGTCAGCATCCGATTGACCCGCTCCTGTTCGAGCCGATGGAGCAGGGTGGTCGCGCCGCTGCGCCGCTTGATTGTCGCCGACGTGCCGAAATGGTCAACGTGATGATGCGTGCCGATAACGACGTTGAGGTCTTCGAGCCGGATGCCGGCCTGGGCGAGGGCGTCTTCGAGCGCGGCGACGCTGTCGGGCGTGTTCATGCCAGTATCGACCAGCGCCCACGCGCCATGACAATCGATTAGATAAATATTGACGATCGTCGGCCGCATCGGCAGCGGCAGAAAGATTTCGTAGATGCCTGGTTGGACCTCGGCAATTTTGGTCGGCATAAAGTGGACTTTCCAGACCGCCTATTGCGGAGTGATCGCGCAAACCGTCGATCCGCCGCCTTTGCGGTCGATGCTATCCGGGCTGGCGCCGACTATCGGCCGCGCGCCTGTGAAGAGCCGGCGCGGTCCGTTTCGGCGCGGCCCACGTCATTCGTGCAATTGATCCTTCACGACAAACGAGGCTTTCAGCGCGACCCGCCATCGGGTGACCTGGCTATTCTCGACGGTCGCCGAAATATCCTCGATATGGGCGTAATGAATGCCGGAAATCGTCACTCCGGCGCGCGCCAGCGCGAGCTGTACGGCGTCTTCGATGGAATTTGACGATATACCGATCAGCTCGATAGTTTTTTCGACCATACCAAGCGCTCCTGATGCATCATAATGGCGCCCGCACGGTTTGACGCAATCGCACGACCGGCGTTAGGGTTGGGCACTACGCGCCATTAGCGCATAAGGCGGCCGCAAAGACAAGGCGACCGGCGGGCTGGCGTCGGCCGGCGCGAATCGCGTTTCGGGCGACCGCAGCGGGCGGGAACGCCGCCGCGGCGACGAGCAGGCGCCGGCGCAAACGGTCGGGGCTGGAGGTTTCGATGAGTTACGACAAGGCGTCCGTGCGCGGAGTGCTTGCAGCGGTCAAGGCGCGGGGGCGCGGGGTCCTTACGCCGGAGCAGTGCCGCGTGGTATGCGCGGCGTACGGAATTCCACTGCCGGCCGAGGCGCTGGCCGATTCGGCGGCGGCGGCCGCGAAGCTGGCCGCGACGGTCGGTTTTCCGGCGGTGATGAAGATCGTGTCGCCGGATATTCTCCATAAGACCGAGGCCGGCGGCGTAATCGTCGGCGTGAGCGACGCCGCCGCGGCCGAGCGCGCCTACGCGACGCTGGTCGCCAACGCGCAGTCGTACAAGGCCGACGCGCGGATCGAAGGCGTGCTGATTCAGCGGATGCTGACCGGCGGCCACGAGGTGATCGTCGGCGCGCTGACCGATCCGAGTTTCGGCAAGGTGGTCGCGTTCGGGATGGGCGGGGTGCTGGTCGAAGTCCTCAAGGACGTGACCTTTCGCCTGGCGCCGGCCAGCGAAGCCGACGCGCTCTCGATGATCGACGGAATCGCGGCGGCGGAAATCCTGCGCGGGGTGCGCGGCGGCGCGCCGGCCGATCGCGCCGCGATCGCGCGGATTATCGTCGCGGTCGCGCAATTGGCCAGCGATTTTCCGGAAATCCGCGAAATCGATTTGAATCCGATTTTCGCCCGGCCCGACGGCGCGACCGCCGCCGACGTGCGCATCATTGTCGATTTCGCGCCGATCCACGAGCGCTACCGGCCGAGCCAGCAGGAAATCCTTGCCGCGATGAACAGGATTATGCGGCCCGACGCCATCGCGGTAATCGGCGCCTCGCCCGAGGACGGCAAAATCGGCAACTCGGTGATGAAGAACCTGATCAACGGCGGTTATCAGGGCGCGATCCATCCGATCCATCCGAAGGTTGCCGAAGTGCTCGGGCGCAAAGCCTACAAGAGCGTCAAGGATGTTCCGGGGCCGATCGATGTCGCCGTCTTCGCGATTCCGGCGCCGCTGGTGGCGGGCGCGCTCAAGGAGTGCGGCGAGAAGAAAATCCCCGGCGCGGTGCTGATTCCGTCAGGCTTCGCCGAAACCGGCAACGTCGAATTGCAGGAGCAAATCGTCGCGATTGGCCGGGAATACAACGTGCGCCTGATGGGGCCGAATATCTACGGCTTCTACTATACGCACAAGAATCTGTGCGCGACCTTCTGCACGCCGTACGACGTGAAGGGCAAGGCGGCGCTGTCTTCGCAGAGCGGCGGCGTCGGGATGGCGATTATCGGTTTCAGCCGCTCGGCGCGGATGGGAGTTTCGGCGATCGTCGGCCTGGGCAACAAATCGGATATCGACGAGGACGACCTGCTGACCTTTTTCGAGCAGGACCCGAACACGGAGGTCATCGCGATGCATGTCGAGGACCTCAAGGACGGCCGCTCATTCGCCGAAGTCGCGCGGCGCGTGTCGAAAAAGAAGCCGGTGATCGTTCTCAAGGCCGGCCGCACCGCGCTCGGCGCGCGCGCCGCCAAATCGCATACGGCGGCGCTGGCCGGCAACGACAGGATTTACGACGACGTGCTGCGGCAATCCGGAGTCGTGCGCGCGATGGCGCTGAACGACATGCTCGAATTCGCCCGCTGCCTGCCGATTCTGCCCGCGCCCAAGGGCGAAAACGTGCTGATTATCACGGGCGCCGGCGGCTCGGGCGTGCTGCTCTCGGACGCCTGTGTCGATAACGGATTAAGCCTGATGACGATGCCGCCGGACCTCGACGCGGCCTTCCGCAAATTCATTCCGCCGTTCGGCGCGGCGGGCAATCCGGTCGATATCACCGGCGGCGAGCCGCCCGCGACCTATCGCAACACGATCGCGCTCGGCCTCGACGACCCGCGTATCCACGCCCTGATCCTCG
>DAHZDR010000100.1 GCA_027403435.1 Deltaproteobacteria bacterium | reverse complement strand
CTGCTCGCCGCCGGTATCGACACCGCGACGGGCGACGACGCCGGCGCGATCGCGCAGTATCAGGAAGTGCTCAAGCTGGAGCCGGCGAACCAGGAGGCCTATCTGTTTCTGGGCACGCTTTACGCGAAACGGGGCGACTATAAGCAGGCCGAGGAGACCTTCAAACAGTTAATCGCGCTCGATCCGGGATCGTTCCTTGGGTACTACTATGCGGGCCGCGTGACCACCGCCGCGAAGAACTATCCGGGCGCCGAAACCTACTACAAAAAAGCGCTGGATCTGAATCCGCAATCGCAACTGGTGCTGATGGATCTGGCGGTGCTGCGGGAGCTGGAGAACCATCCCAGGCAAGCGATCGAGCTCTATCAAAAGGTGCTGCGGCTCGATCCGGGCAACGATGACGCGCGCAAGCGTCTGGCCGAACTGTACGGCGGCGACAAGAGCGTGGACGCGGCGGTCAGCCAGGAGTTGAGCCGCCAGGAGCGGCTCGAAATGACCCCGGCGGACACGCGGACCAAGATTGGCTTGCTGTTTTTCGAGCGCGGGGATTTCGAACGCGCGGCGACGGAATTCAACCTGGTGCTGGGTTCGGAGCCGAAAAACTACCAGGTACATTACTATCTCGGCACGGTTTATGCGGAACTGGGCGAAAGCGATCAGGCGCGCAAGGAATTCGCGCTGATTCCGCCCGGCGGCGGCCATTACGTTGAGGCGCGGTTGCAACTCGCCTATCTCGCCGACAAGAACAACGATTACGACCAGGCGATCGCGAATCTGAATCAGGCGCTGGCGGTCAAGCCCAACGACACCGAGATTCTGAGCTATCTGGTTGGCGTCTATCAGGAAAAGAAGGATTATCCCGACGCGATCGCGTTGGCGCGGCGGATGGTGGCGCTGGAGCCGCGCAACGACAAGTTCCGTTTCACGCTCGGCGCGCTCTATGACGAAAACAAGCAGAAAGACCAGAGTATCGCCGAGATGCGCAAGGCGATCGAGCTGAATCCGGCCAACGCGCCGGCGCTGAACTATCTTGGCTACACCTACGCCGACGCGGGCAAGAACCTCGACGAGGCGGAGAAACTGATCAAGCGGGCGCTGGCGGTCGAGCCGGACGACGGCTTTTACGTTGACAGTCTGGGCTGGGTTTACTACCAGAAGGGCGAATATCAGCGCGCGGTCGACCAACTCGAGCGGGCGGTGAATCTGACCGGCAGCGATCCGACGATCACCGAACATCTGGGGGACGCCTATCGCCGTATCGGCAAGCGGATGGACGCCCGTCACGAATATCAGGACGCGTTGAAAAAGGCCCAGGATGCGGATCAGATTCATCGGCTCAAGGACAAGCTTGCCGCTCTGGGCGGATACGAACAGCACGCGCGGCATTGAGCGGCGCGCCGCAACGGCGGTTCGGGCGCTGGCGGCGGCGCTGTTGGCGGCGGCGCTGGCCGGATGCGCGACGCAACCCAACGCCAATCCGGGGCTGGCGCGGGCGCATGGTTATGCGGCCGAACTGGGCGCCCGCGACGCCGCGCGGCGCGCGCTGAGCACGGCGGCGGTGATGGACTATGCGGGCGGCGGCGAACATTTTCGGGCGCGCGAAAATCTGCTCTTGCGGCGCCCGGCGAATATCCGGGTGGAAGTGATGTCGGCGGCGGGCGTCGCGCTGGTGGTCGCCATCGACGGCGGGCGGGCGGCGATTTTCAATCCGGCGCGCGGCGAGCTGATGCGCGGTCCGGCGACCGCCGCGACGCTGGAGCGCTACGCGCGGATTCCGCTGCCGCCGGAAGCGGCGGTGCGGATGCTGCTGGGCCTGGCGCCGGACGGTTCGATGCTGGCGGCGGCGCCGGCGGCGATGACCGAACCGGGGCCGCAAACCGACAATCAAACGATCCTGACCTATCGCGAAGCGGGCGGCGTGACCGACGAAATCGGTATCGGCGCCGATCGCCAGCTCGCGAGCGTGACTGAAAAGCTGGCCGACGGCCGCGTGAGTTACCGGGTCGATTATGCCGATTGGTGCGATGGCGGCAAGGGCGTAAGCGTGCCGTGCGCGATCGCCGTGCGGTTTCCGGCGACCGGCGCGACGGTCAAACTGACCTACCTGAATCCGGTGGCCGATCCCGAAATTCCCGCCGGCGCCTTTGTGCTGGCCCCCGCGGACGTGGCGAAGACCATCCGTTTTGGCATGGTGGACGCGCCGGCGGCGGCGCCCCGGGGCTGAAACGGAAACGGGTTTGAGTTTGCGCTGGCGGCGATTGGCGATAGGGGTGGCGGCCGGATTAGTCGCGGCGGCGATCGCGGGATGCCGGGTGAATCGGCCGCCCAACGATCACGCGGCGGCGCAAACGCTCTATGACGCCACGGTCAGCGATCCGGGGACGTTCAATCCGCTACTGGTGACGGACGCGGCGTCGGGCGGCGCGATCGGCGATCTGTTCGAGAGCCTCGCGCGGTTGAATCCGCGCACCACGCTGTTCGAACCCGGACTGGCGGCAAGCTGGGAATTCAGCGACGGCGGCAAGACCCTGACTTTCCATCTCAGGCGCGGCGTGAAATGGTCGGACGGAGCGCCGTTCACCGCGCGCGACGTGCTCTTCACGATGCGCGTGATCTATGACCCGAAGATTCCCAATTCGAGCGTCTCGGCGATGCTGATCGACGGCCAGCCGATCGCGGTTTCGGCGCCGGACGATTACACCGTCGTGGCGCGGCTGCCGCGGACGTTCGCGCCGATTCTCTCGTCGCTGCAGTTTTCGATTCTGCCGGCGCACGCATTGGAAGCGGCGTACGCGGCCGGCCGCTTCAACCGCGTTTGGGGAATCGACACGCCGCCGGATCGGCTGGTGGCGCTCGGGCCGTTTCTGATGACGCGCTATGTGCCGGCGCAGTTGCTCGCCTATCGGCGTAATCCCAATTTCTGGATGCGTGACGGGCATGGCGGCCGGCTGCCGCGGCTCAAAGGCGAAACGCATCTGATTGTGCCGGATCAGAACGCGCAATATCTGCAATTCAAGAGCGGCATGACCGACGTTTACGGGCCGCGGCCGGAGGAGGTGTGGCCGCTCGAGCAGGCGGCGCGCCGGCTGAATATCACGGTGCGCAAGGTCGGTATCGACACCGGATCGCTGTTCTTCGCGTTCAACCGGAATCCGCGCCATTACGTGCGCAGGGGCGTGACCGATCCGCGCTATAAATGGTTCACCGACGTGAACTTCATGCGCGCGCTGGCGCATGCGGTGGACAAGCGGGGGATGATTGACCTGTGCTATCGCGGGCTGGCCGTGCCGGCGGTTTCGGACGTTTCGCCGGAGAACAAAATTTATCACAATCCGAATCTCAAGGATTACGCCTACGATCTTAAGCTGGCGGCGCGAATCCTTGACCAGGCGGGCTATCGGATGATTCGGCCGGGCGTGCGCGGCGATCCGCGGGGAAATCCGCTGGTCTTCAACCTGACCACCAACGCGGGCGTGCCGGTGCGCAATCAAATGTGCGCGATCTTCAAACAGGATTTGCAAAAGCTGGGAATCACGGTGAATTATCGGCCGCTGGATTTCATCACGCTGGTCAAGGCGCTGGAGTCGTCGTTCGACTGGGACTGCGTGCTGATTGGCTTCACCGGCGGAATCGAGCCGAACGACGCCTCGGATTTTCTGCGCTCGTCGGGAAATCTGCATATCTGGAATCCGGCGCAAGTGAAACCGGCGACCGCATGGGAGGCGCAAATCGATCATCTGATGGACGCGGGGACGATGGCGCTCGATCCGTATCAACGGGCGCCGTACTACTGGCAAATCCAGCAAATCCTGCATGATCAATTGCCGATAATCGAAACGGTGCGCGCGGTGACGTATGTCGCGTACCGCAACACGCTCGAAAACTACAATCCGACGGTGTGGGGTCTTTACCGGCCGGAATGGATCGAGTTCCGCGCCGAGTAGGCCGGGCGCGCGGCCGGACGCGGACATAAGGCGATGCTGAAATTTCTGCTGCGGCGAATCTTGATCATGATTCCGCTGATTATCGGAATCACCTTCATTTCGTTCGCCGCGATGTCGCTGATACCGGGAAATTTCGTCGCGAACTTGGCGCTCGATCCGAAAATTTCGCCGCAAGTGCTGAAGCAGATGGAGGCGGAATTCGGCCTCGATCAGCCGCTGCTGCTGCGCTACGCGCGCTGGCTGTGGGGAATCGCGCATCTGCGGCTGGGCGTGTCGCTGGCGTATCGCGTCGAGGTGGCGCATCTGATTGGCCCGCGGGTGCTGAACACCGTCATCCTGGCGCTGAGCAGCATGGCGCTGTCGTGGGCGCTGGCGATTCCGATCGGCATTATCGTGGCGGTGCGGCAGAACTCGATTCTCGATCGGACGCTTTCGTTCCTGGCGTTTCTCGGAATGTCCGTGCCGGCGTTTTTTCTGGCGTTTCTGGCGATCGATTTCGCGCTGTGGAGCGGCTGGTTTCCGATCGGGCAGACGCTGTCGCCGGATTACGCGACGCTGGATTTCTGGAGCCGGATCGCCGACCGCGTGGACCATCTGATTCTGCCGGTCCTGGTGCTGGGACTGGCCGGCGTGGCGTCGCTGATGCGGCTGATGCGGTCGCAGATTCTGGAAATCAAAAACGCCGATTACGTGCGCACGGCGCGCGCCAAGGGGCTGTCGGAAACGGCGGTGTTCTACAAGCACGTGCTGCGCAACGCGCTCAATCCGTTCGTGACGATGGCGGGTTACAGCCTCGCCGACCTGCTCGGCGGGGCCGCGCTGGTGGAATCGGTGATGAATCTGCAGGGACTCGGGCTGCTGCTGCTCAACGCGGTGCTCAAGCGCGACGTGCCGCTGGTGATGGGTTCGGTGCTGATGGGCGCGGTGCTGCTGCTGGTGGGGAATCTGCTCGCCGATCTGGCGCTGATCGCGGTCGATCCGCGGGTGGATTTCGCGACGCTCGAGGCGCAATGAACGCGCGCGCGGCGATAGCGCCCGCGGCGGCGCGAAATCCCGTGAACGGCGCGCGGCGCGGATGGCGCGCGGCGCTCCGGGACGAATGGCGGATGGCGTCGCTGACGGTGAAGCTTTCGGCGCTGCTGTTGCTGCTGTTCTATCTGTTCGCGGCGGCGTCGCCGGTAATCGCGCCGTACAATCCGGCGCGTCAATGGCGGGAGTTGCCGGATTGTGCGCCGATGCGGCCGCATCTGGCGCCGCCTTCCGAATGGCGCCGCGGCTTTATTTACGCCTTTCCGATGCGGCTGGATAATCCGCTGGCGCGCCATTACGTGGAGGACCATTCGCGGCGGACCTTCGTGCGGTTTTTCGATCGCGGCCATCTGTTCACGACCGCGCCGGGCGCGCCGCCGTTTTTCCTGATGGGGAGCGAGGGTCTCGGGCGCGATCTGTTTTCGCGAATCGTTTACGGCGCGCGCGTCAGCATGTGTATCGGGCTGGTGGGCGTGGCGATCAGCTTTTCGCTGGGAATCATGGTCGGCGCTTTTTCCGGGATGGCGGGCGGGCTGACCGACAGCGCGATCATGCGCGTGTGTGAAATCGAGATGTCGCTGCCGAGTTTTTATTTCCTGCTGGCGCTGGCGGCGGTGATTCCGTCGGGACTGGGCACGACGGCGACGTTTTTCATGATTGTCGCGATCATGGCGTTTATCAGTTGGGCGGGATTCGCGCGGGTGATCCGCGGGATGGCGGCGTCGGTGCGCTCGGCGCCATACGTGGAAGCGGCGCGGGCGCTCGGCGGATCGCGGCGGCGGCTGCTGTTCCGGCACATTATTCCGGCCGTGATGGGCTTCGCGGCGGTCAGCGCCTCGCTCTCGATTCCGGGATACATCCTGGGCGAAAGCGCGCTGTCGCTGCTGGGACTCGGGATTCAGGAGCCGGCGGCAAGCTGGGGGAATTTGCTGAGCCAGGCGATGGATCCACAGACGATCGCCTATTTTCCGTGGGTGCTGGCGCCGGGGTTGTTCATCTCGGCGACGGTGATGGCGTTCAATTTTCTCGGCGACCATCTGCGCGACCGCTTCGATCCCGCGAACTCGGGTTGAGCGCGCGCGGGCGGCGCGGTTGGCGGCGCGGGCCGCGAGTTGCTAGAACCCGATCGTGACGCGCGGGCGCGGCTAATCGGATCGGGAGGCGCGGCGATGGGCAAACTCGAAGGCAAAGTGGCGTTGATCACGGGCGCGGGTTCCGGAATCGGGCGCGCCGGCGCGATGCGCTTTGCGCGTGAAGGGGCGAAAGTGATCGTCGCGGAAATCTCGCGCGAGGACGGCGAGCGGACGGCCGCGATGGCGCGCGAGCGGGGCGGCGAAGCGACGTTTATCGAGACCGACGTGACCGACGCGGGGAGCGTCGAACGGGCGATCGCGGCGGGCGTCGCGCAATACGGCCGGCTCGATATCCTTTACAACAACGCGGGCGGATCGACCGCGCAGGACGGGCCGGCGACGAAAGTTTCGCTGGACGAATTCTGGCGCACGATCAAAGTCGATTTGTTCGGGACCTTCGCCTGCTGCAAATTCGGCATTCCCGAGATCGTCAAGACCGGCGGCGGCGCCGTGATCAACACCACGTCGTACGTGGCGCTGGCGGGAATCAAGGGGCGCGACGCCTACACGGCGGCGAAAGGCGGCGTGCTGGCGCTGACGCGATCGCTCGCGGCCAACTACGCGAAGCATAAGGTGCGCGTCAACGCGATCGCGCCCGGCGCGATTCAGACCGAGCGGGTCAAACGTTTCATGAGCGCCGATCCGCGGCTCGGCGAGATGGCCGGCAAGCATATGCTGGGCTTGGGCGAGCCGGACGATATCGCGAACATGGCGGCGTTTCTCGCGTCGGACGAGGCGCGGATTATCACCGGCGCGATTTTTCCGGTGGACAGCGGCTGGTCGGCGACCTGACCACGCGCGCCGCGCGGAGCGATGGCGCCCGCCGGCGCGGAATTGAGGACGAGGCATGAGCGAAGCAGCGGCAATCTCGCGAAAACCGATCCCCGCGCCCGACGATCTTACCCGGCCCTTCTGGGACGCGGCGCGCGCCCGCCGGCTGGTCGCGCAACGATGCGCCGCGTGCGGATATTACAATCATCCGCCGCGCAATTTTTGCGACGCCTGCCTCGGACGCGAGTTGGCCTTCACGCCGATTAGCGGGCGCGGCGTGGTTTACACGTTCACCGTGATGCATCAGCGGGACGTCGCCGGTTTCGAGAGCGAGGCGCCGTTCATCGCCATGGTCGTCGAACTGGTCGAGCAACCGATGCTGCTGATGGTTTCGAACCTGCCGATCGGCGAGCGCGATCGGGTGCGAATCGGCGCGCCGGCCGAGGTGTGGTTCGAAGATCGCGGCGACGGCGTGATCATTCCGCAGTTCCGGATTGTCTGACGGCGCGGCGCGCGCGGACGGGGACGCATACTATGTGGCAGGGACGCGGGAAGACGGCGATCGCCGGAATCGGCTATTCCGAAATTACGCGGCGTCCGCAACAGCCGCTCGGCCTGCTGGCGATCGACGCTTGCCGCGCCGCGATCGCCGACGCCGGGCTTGAGCCGGAGCGTATCGACGGACTGGCCACGTATCCGGAATCGCCGTTCGCGGGCGCGGGAAATCGCGACGGCGAGGACGTCGTCAGCGTCGCTTTCATCCTGAATCATCTCGGCCTCGCGCCGGACGTTCGCTGGTATGCGCAAATCGAAACCGGGATGATCGCGAGCCCGGTTATCGAAGCGGCGCACGC
>DAHZDR010000081.1 GCA_027403435.1 Deltaproteobacteria bacterium | reverse complement strand
GAGTTGAGCGTGAATTCAACGCTCTTCGGACCCAACACCTTGACGGCGGTTTTGACCACCGGCCATTTGGGATCGCCGTACACCTGCGTCTTCAAATAGACTTCGCCGTTGCGCTCGCCGAAGAAATAGCTCATCGGCACGTCCGACGTGGTGGCCGAACGCGCGTCGCCCGTGACCGCAACGATATGCACCGAGCCGCCCCAACTGCCGACGAAGCCGCGATCGGCGTGCGGCAGATAAAGCAGGTTCGCCGTTGGGATTTCGGCCGCCGCCGCATTCCATGAATGCGCCCGCACCTGATGGTCGGCGACGGCCAGATTGGCGCCGCCGCCGGGCGTGACGCGCCCGCCGAAAAATCCGCCGCGATCCAGGCCGAACGCCACCAGCGCCGCCAGCGCGATCGCGCCGCCGACCGCGATCGTCGCCGTGCGCCGCCGGCCGCCGCCGGAGGGCGCGTTTTGGCCAATGACGGCGCCGCACGCCGGGCAACTACGCGCCTGACTCTGAATTTTCGTTCCGCACTTTCGGCAATACATCGCCAACCCCTGGCCGCGATTCCATAAACGGCCCGTTACGCCTCCCGGCGCCCGAAGCTATTACGCCCGCCGGCGCCGCGCCGTTTCGCCGGCCCCATGCACGTCACGCCCGCCCCGCCGCCCACATCCACGGCGGACGCAGCCGCGCAATTTGCCGAAACGTCGGGCACGACTCCTCATGCGCGCCGGGCAGGTAACCCGTGCTCAGCAGGAACTCCCCGGTAATCTCGCCGCCAGTGAAGACAAAGACGCGCTTGAACAGTTTGATCCACTCGGGCTTG
Source organism: Deltaproteobacteria bacterium (assembly GCA_027403435.1). GTDB lineage: Bacteria > Desulfobacterota > Binatia > Binatales > Binataceae > JADMIL01. Next base: position 3,512 of record DAHZDR010000081.1, on the reverse strand, counting down.
CCCAATTGATGACGCGCGTCGAGCCAATTGGCGAACGAGCCATGCTCACGCCGCAAGTCCACGATTCGGCGGGCGTTTTCGATCGCCGCGGCGATTTTCAGCCGGTTGCGGACAATGCCGGCGTCGCCCAGCAGGCGCGAACGTTCGCGCGCGCCATAGCGCGCCACCCGCTCCGCGTCGAAATGGTCGAAAGCGGCGCGGAAGTTCTCGCGCTTCTGCAGAATCGTCAGCCACGACAGTCCGGCCTGGTTGATTTCCAGCACCAGCCGCTCAAACAAGACGCGCTCGTCGCGAGTCGGAAACCCATATTCACGATCATGGTAGGGGCCGTGCACCGGATGGCCCGGCGCAAGCGTGCAATAGCTCATCGGCGCTCCCCGATCGCAGCCGCGCAAGGCGAGTTCGCATACCTCGCTTGGCGGCGCACGCCTTCCATTCGACATGAATTGCGACCGCAAAAGCAAAACCTCCGGCGTCACGCCGCGGGCCTCGACGGGCGGCGCGTCCGGGCCGCCAGCGCAGGTGGGAAATCAATATTGATAGCCGCCGCGCGTCCGCAAACGCCGGCGCTGGCAACTGGCGGCGCTTGCGCTCGGGACGCGCGCGCCGTAACTTGCATCGGCTCCGCTGGCGGCCCGCCGTGCGCGGCGCGCCGATCGACGCATGGACGCAGACCAATTCGCCGCCGACTCCTCCGACGCAATCGCGAGTCAGACCCCCCGTCCGCTGCCGCCCACGCTCGACTCGCCACGCGCCTGGAAGATGGCGGTGGCGGCCTTTTTCGGCTGTTTTACGATCTTCGGCGTAGTTTACAGCTTTGGCGCGTTTTTCAAGCCAATGGCTACCGAATTCGGCGCGTCGCGCGCTTATACTTCGGCAATCTTCTCGGTCACCGCCGCAATTTACAACCTGCTCGGCCTGGCCGCCGGCCAGCTCAGCGACCGTTACGGACCGCGTCCGGTGATGGCGGCGGGAGCGCTCGCGATGGGCGCGGGATTGTGCGCGACGGCGTCGGCCAACCGGCTATGGCTCGGCGGCGCCGCGTATGGACTCGGCGTGGGCGTCGCCGCGGCTTGCTGGTACGTGCCGGCGCTGGCCGTTGTCGGGGGCTGGTTTGTCAGACGGCGGACGGCGGCGCTGGGAGTCGCGGTCTCGGGCGTCGGATGCGGCACGCTGGTGATCGCGCCGCTGGCGGCGGCGTTGATTCAGCGGTGCGGATGGCGCGAGGCGTACGTGCTGATGGGCGTGGCGGCGACGCTGCTCCTGTTGGGCTGTGCGCGGCTAATCGAAGCGCCGCCGAGCCATGAACCCACAGCGGCCGCGCCAATCCGGCTGACCGCGGCGATGGGCACGCGCGACTTCGCCATGCTCTACGTTTCGTCGGTGCTCTCGTCGGTGTCGATATACATACCGCTCGTCTATCTGCCCGACTTCGCCCAAGGCCACGGCGTTAGCCGAGTGGCCGCGGCGGGGTTGGTCGGGATTATCGGCGCGGCCAGCGTCGGCGGTCGGCTGGGACTCGGAGCGTTTGCGGGTCGCGCGAGCACTATCGGGTTATACAAGGCCACGATGCTTCTACTTGGGCTTAGCTATGCGTTCTGGATTGGCGCGCATGGCTATGCGCCGCTGGTCGTATTCGCGCTCGTAATGGGCGCCGCGTACGGCGGCATGATCGCCCTGTCGCCCGCCGTAATCGCCGAAATTTTCGGCGTGCGCGGCCTTGGCGCGCTGCTCGGCGCGCTGTACACGAGTTCCGCGTTGAGCGCGCTGGCCGGACCGCCGCTCGCGGGTTTCGTGATCGACCGGACCGGCAGCTATCTGTGGGTCGCGGCGCTCTCTGGCGGATGCAGTGTGATTGGTTATTTAACGCTTATTCCATTAAGGATACGCAAAACTACCTAAATGACAGCGCGGAACGCCTTGGCGCCGACGCGTCCGCGCTGGCAAAATTCGCATCGGATGCATTGCGATAGCAACAATTGTATATGCAAGAGTCCTCATTTCAGTTAAGTTCACGCGAATCTATGACAAGTCTTTATTTACATCGTAATAGCGGCGGATTTCAAATTAAAACATCAATTCAGGTGTATTGCGTAATCTTCCGCGCCACAATTGCTCCGGCCGCCGCCAGGACGGCGTCGCGCATGATTTTGCGACGGTCGCTGAACGACGCATGAGCGATTTTACGGAAACGATGAAAGTCAACCCTCCGCCTTGGCAATCCGCCGCGGATGCGGACGGTCTTGTTCAGCATCCGAGCGGCATGTCCCGCCGCGGACTGACCAACGCCGCCGCCAATATCCTGCTCGCCGGATTGTTCTTTCTGAGCGCGTTTTCGCCCAACGGACATCGCGGCTTCAACGCCGCCAACGTCATCTGGAGCGTCGGCGCGGTGCTGATGGCCCTGTTTTCCCTGGTGCGCTCGATTCCCAAGGCCACGATGGTCAACGTGCGCAGCATCGCCGCGACCACCGGGATGATTATGATGCCGGCGATGGCCATTTTGGTTCCACCCTCGACCGGCCTGACGTACGCGGTCGGCCTTACGATCGAAATTGCCGGCGTTATGTTTACGCAAGTCGCGCGCGTCTATCTTGGGCGAAGCTTCGGTTTATTGCCGGCGAATCGCGGTATCGTCAGTGGCGGCCCGTTCCGCCTGATGCGCCATCCGGTGTACGCGGGATGGCTCCTGCTGACGATCGGCTACACCATCTGTTACCCCAGCGTGTTCAATGTCCTGATCAATATCGCGATTTTGCCCTTCATGATGTGGCGGATCGATCAGGAAGAAGAGGTCCTGATGGCCGATGCGGACTATCGGGCATATTGCGCCCGAGTGCCGTCCCAACTGATCCCCGGACTGCTCTGAGCCGCCCAATCACGCTCGCGAGCTGGCGTTTCGCCCACGATCCGGGCTTCGACCGCACGAGGTCCCGGACGGTCCCGGGGCGCCACTTGGCGCCACTCCATGTCCCGCCGCCGCCGCTCGCCGGCCAGTGCAGGCGCGCTCCGCCGCATCCCGCCGATCGATTGGCTCGGCCGCCGCTCGATTCAGCCGCGCATCCCCCGCTGCGGCAACCAAGCGGACGTACCAAAATCAACGCGGTTATTGTATAAACTTTTTGCTCGCGATTCGTGGAATTTCGTCGAGGGATTTTGCCTGATGGCTGAAGAAAGAAGGGTTGAAGTCTCCGAGGCATTCCTTAAGCTCCACCGGCAATTGCGAGAGCTTGTCGAGCGCGCCGCCTCGCCAAGCGCAAATCTCCATCAGCTACCGCTCAGGGCACCGCAACTCGCTCTTGCCGCCGAATCATCGGAGGAATTTATCTACGCCGCGGCGGACCTATCGCGTCTGGGAGGGCCGGAGCTTTGGGCCTCATATGAGGAGTGGCGAAAGAACGCGGAATCGGCCGCACAATACCCGGTAAGCGAGCTTCTTAGACGCTCAGGCTATTACCATGGCGTCCTCGCGGGCGACGATCCCAAGCCGTATTACCTCGCGGTATGGGATC